>CAZSPL010000203.1:0-7142 GCA_964608735.1 uncultured Planctomycetota bacterium
AATAGGGCTCGGGGCGGTTGGCGGCGGGGGGGAAATCGGCGGGGACATCGTAGGGCGGGGAGCCGGCGGGTTTTTGCCAGCAGGCGTCGATGGCGTAGTTGAATGTCCATCCACCGGACATGTCGAGAGTGTAATGCCGGATGTTCTGCTTACCGGCACCGAACATCCCGCGCTTGGAAATATCGAGGGATGCGACGGAATCATTTTTTTCGAGTCCGTCGGCGAAATATTTGTAGCCGTTGATAGTGCAGTTGAAATCGGCGTTCGCGGCGGGCGTGCCGAGGATGCCGTCGATGTAATTGAATGCGGTGTTGCCGTGGGGAAATTCGAGCGGATTCCACCAGCGGGTGTAGCCGTCGGGATTGAGCAGCCGGGTGTCGCCGCTGCCGGGCATTATGATGTCGGGGTCGGAGAAACCTGATTTGGAGCCGTGGGTGAATACGATGCCGCACACATCGAACCCGGTGAACTGGTTGAGCCCGAGGTATGGGTTTCGCAGGCCGATGTTGATATCGAGGATATTGCCGTTGATGTGCGGCGCGCCTTCGATGGTGAGGTAGACGAGGGCCGGGGGTTCGAGGAATTTCAGAGCGTTGAGATGGAGGTCGGCGTCGCGAAGTGGGATGGCGTCGACGGTTTGAGATTCTGGATCGCATATGAATGAATACATGCCGAGAAGCGAATGCGGGCTTTCATCGGATTGACGAAGTGCCGGTACGGCATCATTTGAAATCGGATCAAGCGGAGTTGAATGCGCGCATCCGCATGCGGCGAGCAGCGCAAGCAGGATCAGAAGTCCCCGAACCGTCCTCATATCCGGCCTCCAGATGTGAGAGATACAGATTTTCCTACACTGATTGTACCATGCTTATTTGAATATTTTCCACGTGGTGACGTCGTCGAGTGTGCCTTCGCCTTCATCCCACACGCGCAATTTAAGGTCTTCGCGTATGGCGAAAGTGTTCAGGTTGAAATTGGCGAACTCCGGCCTGGGGAAAGCGACGACGGTGAAGGTGTCGCGGTAATCCTGCCCGATCTGAAGGCGTTCGAGGGTGGAGTATTCATAGCGGTTCTGATCGATCCAGACGGAAAAATGCTCGATGAGGTCTGTTTGTGCCTGTGATAAGCCGCCCTGGTATCCGGCGAGGAAATCGGTGATGTTGAATTCCGTGGGATTGCTCTGCTGCCCTGCGCGGGCGTCCTCGGCGAAAGTGCGCAGCGCCTGGATATTCTCGTTCTGCCGCTCGCGTGTGGAGCGCGATGGGGAGAGGGTGTAGATGAGAATCCAGATGATGGCGATGAAGCTGAGCAGCACGAATCCGACCTGGATATATTCGACGAGGCGTTCCTTTCGCCGCGGCTTGACTTCCTCGAGGTACTGGATATCCTCGTGCTCGATGCCGGCTTCTTCCGGGGGGACTTCCTCTTTAAGTATGCTCCTGAGTGTGAGGTCGTCGAGGAATTCATCGACCGACGCGTAGCGGTCTTCGGGATTCCGCGAGATGGCCTTGTGCACGACCTTGGCGAGCCATCCGGGCACCTTGGAATTCGCCTTGTCGACGGGGTCGAAGCCTTTCACGCGCACATTGATGAGTGCGTTCGCGACGGTGGTGGCTTCGAACGGGTTACCCCCCGCGAGCATGGAATAGAGGAGCATGCCGAGGGAGTAGATGTCGCTCTTGCCGGTGGGCGGCGCGCCTTCGATGACCTCGGGCGCGAGGTAGATGACATTCTCGACGACGCGGGTTGTCCTTACAACGCCCTCATTCTCGGCGCGGCATGGGAGTCCGAACCCGGCGATGACGGGGATACCGGGGCGAATCATGATATCGCTCGGCTTGATGCATCCCATGACGATGCCGAGCGCGTGGATGGCCTTGAGTCCCTTGGCGATGTCCTTGGCGATTTCGACGGCTTCCTCTATCTGCACCTTACCGGTGTCTTCCAGGAACCACTTGAGGGTTTTGCCTTCGATGAATTCGATTGCGATGAAGATGTTGCCGTCCTGGAAGCCGGAGTCGAATATGCGGGCGACGTTGCGGTGTTCGATTTCGCCGAGCTTACGGCACTGCTCCTCGGTTTCGTGGATGAGGCGCAAGAGGTCGGGGTCGTCATCGGGGAGGTCGGGATTGACCTTGATGACCTTGAGGGCGAGCTGTCTCTGGCTGTCGACGTCGATGACGCGGTAGACGGTGCCTTCGGTACCCCTTCCGAGCTCACTCATGATGGAGTATCTGCCGATCTTGTCCATGCGTTACCCGGTTCCGCGGGGCTTTATGGGAGGAAGGCATCCCCGCTGAGATAAAGATTATGCCTATGCCAACACACGTCCTGGTTACCCTTGCGTGTGAATCAGGGCGCACATTGAACAACAAATCGACTTGAAGTTATACTGCTTGCCGGTAAACTGCTTCTCCCGACTGATAAGATGATACGTTGAAAGCGGGTAGAATGCAAGGGGTGAAGGGAGTGCATTAAAGATTTTAACGGGGGGGGGAAGGGAAGGCGGAATCAGGGTTCCCATCAGCTTGCCTTGGAAAAGACAAGAGTCTCACCGGGACAGGCTTTTCGCAAAATGTATGATATGTTGTTGCGTCGAGCGTCATAACTTGTTGCCAACGCTCGGGACTATACAGCCTGTCCCGTCCTTCCAGCCTCCGCGCATCGCGAGCAAGGTGTCCACCATGTCTCCGAACACCCGAGCGATGCACTGAATAGAACTCAGGAGTAAGACACGGACAATCTTTATGGGGGGATTGGCTGTGATGGGGATTGGAAGACGCTTATCCGTGCCACACCTGCTTTGGTTGGTTGATAGGCAGAAAGACACCTACAAGCTTCGAAGACTCGCTTGTAGGCGGCACCCGGCTTGTAAGCGGTGACCGGGGAAGACACGGGTAAGCTCGAAGATGGGTCTACATAAGAACTTCGACCCGCGGACTCGCGTACCCGTGGTACCAGGCGGGTGAGATGAGGACAACTAAGAGGTTACTTGTTTCAGAAGAGCTTGCGCGTCGCGAAGCGCCTCCGGGTCGGTGATGAGCAGGATAGCCTTTCGATAGTCGGCGGCGGCAGCGGGGAAGTCGTTGCGCTGCTGGAATATGAATCCGCGGTTGAGGTATGCCTGTCCGAATTCCGGGTCGATCTGGATGAGGAGGTTCAGGTCGTCGAGGGCGGCATCGAGGTTGCCACCGTCGATGTAAAGCCCCGCGCGGGAGAACAATGCATATGTGTCGGATGGCTCGAGTACGAGGGCGCGGTTGAAATCATCCATCGCTTTGCCGGTGTGGCCATTCAGCATATATGTCACGCCGCGGTTGGTATAGGCGGAGGGATTTTCCGGGTCGATCTCGATGGAGCGGTTGTAATATTCGATCGCTTTTTTGAAATCGGGCATGTCGCGATAGATGTTGCCGATATTCTCATGTACATCGGGACGATGCGGCGCGATTTTTTCCGCCTGGCGGAACAGCTTCAGCGCCTGCTTGAGATTCCCCTTGAAATGAAACTCGACGCCGCGGGTAAGCAGGTTGATGGCTTTTGCATCGGCGGGGCTCATTTGCTCGGGGCTCGCTTGTTTGGCGGGACTCGGCGATGCGGTGACGCGAGGCGTTTCCACGGGTTGAGCGTAAGCGGAATCGAGCTTATATCCGCAGTTCCCGCAGAATGTATGATTGTCCTTGACGGGCGAGTTGCATTTTGGGCAGTTCATGGATGAATCTCCTTACTTCTCATTCAGCGGATGTCCGCACGATGTGCAGAATTTCACGCCCGGCTCGATTGCAGCGCCGCATGCGGAACAGAATGCCTGTTTTGCCGATTGCGTCGATGGCTCCGGCGGGGGATGCATCATTGCGACAAGGGCTTTGAGATAATCGGGATGTTCGGCCACCGAGCAATGGATGGACGGGGCTTTGCTCATGATGCCATCGTATCGCATCACCCACAACGGGCCTTCACCGCGTATTGCGATGATGTGTTCGATGCCTGTCGCATGGTCGTCATCGAAAACGATCGATTGATGCGCCGCCGCGGGAAGGGGTATCCGCCAGATGTGCGCGAGATGGCGTATCCATTCTGCCGGTTGCCACGCGCCTTTGGAGCTACGAATGGCACCGGCTTTGAGCAGTTCATCGAATCCATTCTCGATATACTCAAAGCGTATCGGTGTCGACGGCGATGATAAATCCCTGAGAAGAGTGACCACCCATCGGCGATCATCATGCGCGAATCCGACGGAGGCCTGGTCGACGATAGAGGCCGCACTGAATGATTCGCGACGCGATGTGCGGCGTGCTTCGAGGTCGGAGAGGTCGGATTGCCGCACCACGTCGATTACCGCGGCGAGGGCGGTGAGTCCGGGGGGGGTGAGGGTGAACGGTGGAATGGGCACGGGGTCGGGATGCCTCGCGGCAAGGGCCATTCCGGCGATAGTGGCGACGCGCCAGGGATTCCATGGAAATGAAATGCGCAAGCCGTCCTTGTCGGCCCAACATCCGGTGAGCGTATCGGTCTTTGCGCCGGATGGTCCGTAGAATGATGAGGCCAATGTGCCGGCGGGACCGGCGATTGTCGAGCTGATGATTTGTCCGGGAGATGCGAGCGCGGTGATGGTATCTTTCCATGCGGACTCATCGTCTATCTTCTTCTCGAATGAGCGTTTGTCGAATGCTGCATCGACATCCCTGAACGGCACGAGGGGCGAGCGCGGCGAGATGTAGAGCTTGAAGCGCCTTATGATTGAGCCGAGTTCGGGTGGAGAGAAATATTCGGAATATTGTTTTTCGTCCATAAAATTTCCTGTATCAGCTTGCCGGTGGAGGAGCCCCGGTGGGCGCGTTGTCGAGATCGAGGCGGTCTATGAGCCTCTGGACAAGGTCGGGCGATTCGCCGACGCCGACATTCATTCTCGCGGTATCCACCGCCGTCGGGCCTCCCTGGCTTGTCCAGACGATGCCGTCCTTTGTGCGGTACCATGGGATACGTCCTTCGCGAGCAAGGCCGATTGATAGTATCTCTTCGCCGTCGACGGTACGCATTATATTATTGCCGTCGATATTGCCGATTATCTGGCCATCCCTTCCGGTGAGTTGTCCCTGCGGGCCGGCGCCGAGTGCATCCCATGTTGCGGTGGCATCGGGGGGACGCGCGGGGCGACCGGGGACATCGAGTTCCGGCGCGGGTTCCCACCTGTGACGTTCGACGGTGCGGCCGTCGAGCAGGCTTTTTTCCTGGGTGACCTTTTCGACCGCCATCTGCCCGGGGATGACTTCGCCGTCGGGTCCCACGGTCGGCCGGGATAGACAGACGTGGTTGCCGTCGCTGTCGATGTAACTCGCGATACGTCCGCTGGCATCGCCATGGGCGGTTTCGGAAGATGGGATGAGCTCGCGTATCGGCTTGCCATGCAGGTCGACGAGATTGCCCTCGGCATCGAATTTGCCGATGACATTTCCATGGATGTCGAAAATTTCGCCGCTGCCGCTCGGGCTGTACAACCCCGGCTGGGGCATTTGGGGAGGCTCGAACGGAGGGGCCGGCTGGACTATCTCGGGAGCGGTTCCGGCGGGGGCCTGGCCGAGATTTTCGGCCATCGGGTCGACGGGGTGCGATGCGGCTTCACCGGCCATGCCTTCGGGCATGCCACGGGTGCCGAACGGCCCGCTCTGTGTGTCGAACGGCTCCGGCGCGTGCGGAGTGGCTTCTGGTAGTTTCACTCCGCCGGATTCTTCGGGGAGAATTGCGCCGCCTTCGCCGGCGATATCGCTTCCACCTTCCGAAATCCTTGCGGAGCCGCCTTCATCACCGGGGAACGCGCCGGGAGGCTCCTCGGGATAGTGAGATGGGGGAGGGGGTTCGGAAGCCGGGGCATGTATATCGGACCCTTCGACTTCCGGGGCGGGCACACGCGGCGAACCTTCGGGGCCGAACGGGCCGTCCTGTGGGGAGAACGGCTCCGGGGCATGTGGTGTGGCTTCGGGTAGTTTCACTCCCCCGGATTCTTCGGGGAAAAGCGCGCCGGATTCGCCCGCGATATCGCTTCCGCCCTCCGAAATCCTTGCGGAGCCGCCTTCATCGCCGGGGAACGCGCCGGGCGGTTCTTCGGGATAGTGATGTGGGGCTGAAGGTTCCGGCGCTTCGGCATGTGCAGTGGTTCTTCCTGATGGAACGGACGGCGCATCGGGGGCATCAGTATGCGGGCCCGGCAAGCGCGGCGCTTCGACTTCAGGAGCGGTTACGTGGGGGGCATCGACGTCCGGGGCCATTACATGGGGAGCATCGGGCGCATCAACAGATGCATGTGGCGCGGTATGCGCGACCATGTCATCCGCTACGTTTCCGCCGCCGGGAGCATGGATATCGACATCGCGCGCAATCCTTCCCAGCACATGTCCCCCACCGGCGACAACAAACCCGATGGCGGCGGCATTTTCAGTCGCCTCGATGTCGCCGCGGGTCCTGATGAAGGTCTCGGTCGCGTTCGCGGTCGCCGCGGAGCCTGCCTGCCAGATGAAACTGTCGGGCCAGAGTTGTCCGGCGGAAGATCCCACCTGGTTGAATATGCCGGAGAGTATGATGTTTTCCATTGCCTGGGCGGCGGAGTCTTCGCGCCACCAACTCTGATATCCTCCCACCGCTGCGCCGATGACAAATGCGGCCCCGGTGATGGGAGCCCCGGCGGTGGTGGCATAGATGGTGCCGGCGGCTTTCAGAGTTTCGAACACGGCGGCTTCGGCGTAATCGCAATATTCGCCGACATCGGTCCAGAAATGGGCCATGTCGGTGTTCTTGCCGGACATAATATCAAATGCGCCCTTGCTGATTTTGCGCATGATGTCGAGGTCTTCGCGGCTTACGAAACCTCGTTCGGCGGTCCGTTCGAGTATGCGGTCGAGGGAATCGAGGGATTCGGGATGGCTGTCCTCGAGCCATTCGCGGGCGGCTGCTTCGCGCCGTGTGAATTCATCGAGCCTTCCCGCTCCGACGTAGTCTTCCCATAAGTCGGGCCATTTATCTTTTACCCATGACGGCACGCTGCCCGGGTCGAAGTCACCCTCATGAATCCTGCGTTCAAGCTCCCGCTCGACCCTTGCCCTGTCGCGGATGTTGCCCCAGTCGCGAGCCGCGCGGCTGTCATGCGC
>CAZSPL010000204.1:0-7036 GCA_964608735.1 uncultured Planctomycetota bacterium
GATAAGCTATGTTGATGCGTCCAGTTTGAAGCTATAAGCGCGGTAAAGGGGTGCCGCCCGGATTCTTCTGATAGAATGAATTAAGGCTTAAAAATGCACCATTCGTGACTGTCCCTACTTTTTTCGGGGTTGATAAGTATTTATTAATCGTTAATCATAGGAGCAATGACGAAACCGAAATTACATCTCGGGTTCTGCGGATGGTCCTACGATTTCCTCGTGGGGAAAAACAACTTCTATCCTCCGGGTACGAAGAAGGCCGACATGCTCGAGGAATACCGCACGAAGCTCGGCGCGGTCGAATTCGATGCGCCGTTCTACTGGCGTCCGAAGGAGGGCAAAGAGGGTCCGGCGCAATGGCCCGGGCGCGACCTGACCGAGCGATGGGCTGAATTCCTCCCGGCGGATTTCCACTTCTGCTCGAAAGCCCCCGGCCTCATGACGCACGACAAGAAACTTCGGGACTGCAAAGCCGAGCTGGATGCCTTCCTCGATGTCATGGCCCCGCTCGGGAAGCGTTTCAAAGCCATGCTTGTGGAAATACCATTCAGCTTCGAGGCGGATGAAGAGGCGCTCGAGTTTTTCCTCGACGACATCGACGGCCGTGTCCCCGTCGCGTTCGAGCCGAGGCATTTTTCGTGGCGGCGCACTATCGTCAGGGATCTGCTCACCGAACACAACGCCGCGTGGGTGAATACCGACAAGTTCAAGGAACCGGTATACACCGCCGACTGGACATATTTGAGATTCCTCGGCTCACGGAAAGATGTTCCCGACGACCGGCAGGGGGAACTCGTCATCGACCGCTCCGACAGGCTCGAGAGGTGGGCGAATTATCTCAAGAGCCTGCCGTCCGGCATCCGGCGGGCGTATGTCTTCCTCAACAACCATTTCGAAGGCTCCGCCCACATTTCCCTCTCGCGCCTTGAAAAGCTCCTTGCCGGATAACCGGACGCCATGGCATCACGAGGCTTTCGCGAAAGGGCTGTATCGGCGAGTTAACGCCATTCTGTCGGGGTTTCCTATTTTCAATGCATCTTAAAGTATCTAAAATAGAGGCTCGTCGATGTTGCATCAAATGCTGTTTCAGGAGGCTGAAATGAGACGACCGGCAGTTTTTTTCGCGATACTCCTCGCGGTCCTGATGATGGTTTCATGTTCGGGGGGCGGTGGAAATATCCTCGCGCCGAAAGATGAGGCGGCTGTTCCCATCGCCGACGCCGTCGGCTCGACGGCTTGCCTCGGACTCTGGCAGGCGGTCGCGTCGCCGGAATCAGGCACGCTCGAAATCACCGCCGTACGGGAGAGCGAATACATGCTCAATGTCATCGGATTCCTCGAGCCCCCCGCCCTCGTCAACCTCCAGATAGATTTCAGCACGCTGTTCATCGATTTCGACACGGATGAAATTTTCGTCGACGTAATCCTGAAGCATCCGCTGAATTCCCCGACGTTCAAGGGATTCGACGTAAAGGGGGTCGTGTTCGGGCCCAAGCTCGCCAACGCCGACGGCTACACGCCCGTGATGAATCCCGACATCTTCAGCGGCGTGCCGTTCGGATATTCCGACGGCTTGCTCGGGGCGCCGAACAGCGTCGCGAATTTCGACAATGAAATCTCCGGGTATAAATATTTCTGCGACGGGCTCGGCCTCAACGAAGACCTCGCCGAATTCTTCACCGACCCCGACAACCTCGACAACAGGGGCGTGTTTCCCGACGGTGGAGTTCTCAGAAGGCACTATGACCTCGCGTGGGAAGGAAGCGGCTACGACCTGCTCGTATTCAACTACGCGGTCTACGCCAACTACGACTGGCCTATCGGCGACCTTCCCGTCGACCTCGATGACTTCTCCATCTCAACCGCCAACAGCGCCGAAGCGTTCTGCGGCAAGATCACCGAAATCTCGAACAGCCTCTATTACCAGTCATCCGGGGGCGGCGGCGCGATAAGCCTCGAAGCGGAAATATGGGACTGGCAGAACAACATCGAAAGCGTGAGCATTCGTTCGCTCATCCCCGGCATCATCGACGAAACACCCGGCGTTCTCGTCGGGCCCGGCTCGACATCGCATTCGAATATTTATTCATTTAACAATACCCCCGGCACACCGACCGGCTCGGGCGACATCGATATCGTCATCACCGCGTATGACCCGGAGACATTCGCCGAAGCCTGGTTCCTCGGCATGCTGCCGACATACAACCCGCTCTATGATGAAAATGTCTACAACTGTTTCATCCACACAGCCTATGTCGCCGACTGCCCGCCCGCGAATATCACGAGCGTACAACCCGATGACGGCTGGGCCGGGCAGATGCTTGCCCTGACGATAAGCGGGAATTTCATCGACGGCGCATACCTCGGCGTACGTCTCGAACACGCCGGCGAATCGGATATCGTCGCCACAAATGTGGTTTTCGTGAATGCCAACACTATCACGTGCGACATCGACCTCGACGGCGCCGTCGGCGGGAACTGGGATGTCGTCGTCACCAACGGATGCGGCACCGACGGCACTCTTACCGCCGGGTTCACGGTGAATGACTGCGCCGGGCAGAGCGAATGCCCGTCGGGAGCGTTCAATTATGCGAACCACCAGGGCCCGTTCATCCATTACAACTTCCGCGGCACCGCCGCGACGCGCGCTTCATCCACGCAGTATCTCATATGCACCGGCTATAAATCGACTATCCGGTACCGCGTGTTCGCCTATGTGCCCGGCGCGACCGACTATGCATACATGACCGAGCAGATCGAGGAGGACGGCTTACTGCCGTATGACATCGCAATCGATTCATCCGATCGCGTCTACTACTACTGCGGGCTTGCGCGCACGGAGGTACGGTATGTCGATTTTCTCGGCGACGGTTTCGGCACCTACGGGCAGCCGTTCGGGATACCGGTTCCGTGGGGAGATATCCACCGGCTCTCGGTGGATCCCGACGACAACCCGGTGGTGCTGTGCCGTACGATTTCCGGTTCGCAGGAGCTGAGGATTTACCACTGGAACGGCACGGACTGGGGCTCGGCGGTTTATGTGCCGTCCACTGTGCTCAGCGACAACGGCGGGAACTATACATACATAAACGATTTCGAGGTCAACCCGGTCACCGGCGATTATCTCATCACGACATACTACAACCCGCCCAAGTTCTACGCCGTCGACGACACCGGCACGATAGTCTATTCCGATGACGACATCTGGGAGACCGGCGTCACCCCTGACGGTATCTATAGCGGCATCTACATCGACCACGACAGCCCGGACTGCCGGTTCCTGTTCAACGGCGCGCCATGGGTGTATATAAACGGCCCGCATGTCGGGGTGGCTCATTTCGCGCGATGCAACCCGGTATATGGTGAATGGACATACGCCACCACACCGAGCGGCGACTACCCGTTCAGCGACGGCCGCGGCTCGGTGGTATGGGTGAATGGCACGCCGTATTTCTGCGGCACAAGCTCATACCGCTGGTATTCGACATACATCGAAGTCCCTGACTGGTAGAAGATATAAATCCGATTACCCGAACCTGGTGGCACGGACACGCGAGTCTTCGAGCTCGCCCGTGTCTTGGCTTCGAGTTCCGTTCGGTGTCCCCTCCCTGACGGTCGGGGCTCGGGTTATCAAGACGCATACTGAAGTATGCGGTACCCGCGGGCTATTCATCGAAATCTGTTAACGCGTTTCGTGTCTTTACACCTCGGGGGACTGTCCCAACGGCTGAATCTGTGATATTAATATACCCCGTGCGGGGCAGTATCGAGGTGCATTATTGAGCAGTCAGATAATTCCGCTTGGCGCCGGTGGATGGATACCCAACCGCAGTTTCGAGACCGCGTGTTATGCGTTCCGCCACGGCGCGAACCTCTACATCCTCGATGCCGGGAGCGGGATAGCGCGGCTCCTCGACCCCGCCGATGAAACCCTCTGCGCGCTGAAAGAAAAAATCGCCCGCGTGTTCATACTTCTTTCCCACTACCATCTCGACCATTCCATCGGCCTGTTCTACCTGAAGGGGCTGTTCCCCGACATACCCACCTACCTCTTCGCACCCGGACGGGCCGTATATTCGCTCGATGCCACCGGCATGATGGAGAGCCTCTTCAAGCGGCCGCTCTCGCCGCGCGGCATCGCCGAGATCCACGGCCTGATGGAAATCAACGACCTTCAGCCCGGGGCGCAGAAAATCGGCTCGCTGAAAGTGACATGCCGGCTGCAGGAAAATCACTCCGACCCCTCACTCGGAATACGCATCGAAAATGCATTCGCCTATGTCACCGACACGGTTCCCGAACGCGACACAATCAAGTTCATCGAGGGATGCGGCGTGCTGCTGCACGAAGTGTGGTTCTCGTCGCGCCAGAATTACCGCGGCCTCGATGACGATATGAAATGGCATACCGAACAGGGCCACTGCGGCAATGTCGGCGCCGCCATCATCGCGAAGAGCGCGAAGGTCGACGAGCTGCGATTCATTCACCACAATCCCATGATGAGCATCGACAAAGTGCAGCGACTCGCCGCCGAAGTCAGCTCCATCATGCCGAATACCATGATCGCGCGCGACCTTCTGCCGATAGACATTAAGCTCGATTAAATGGACAACAAGAGAGGAATCCGTCTTAACTATCTCTCCCCCGGGCTTCCCTACCTGATGGTGCTCTTCGGCCTGCACATGCTCCACAACGCATGGATAGCCTCCATTTTTCTACACCTGAGCCTCGTGCTCGTTCTTCTCATCAAGAAGCAGTCGGAATCGTTCCGCGGGATATTCCGCGGATTCAATTCAGCCGCCGCATTTATCTATATCATCATCGGCGCTCTCGCCGGTCCTGCCATAATCATTTTCTGGAGCCGGATGGAATTCAACGACCACGGCATCGGCGATACCCTCGCCGCTATCGGTCTCCATGGATGGGCATGGTATTTATTCATCCCCTATTACGTGCTCGTGAACGCATTCGTGGAGGAAGTCTTCTGGCGCGACTATGTCAACCCCGGATCCCGCCTGCTTTCGTGGATAGACCTCGTATTCGCCGGCTACCATCTCCTCGTGCTCATCCTCTTCATCAAATTCCCGTGGGCTATCGTGTCATTCGTCCTGCTTGCGCTCGCGTCGTGGGCATGGCGCTGGGCGGCCATCCGCTACAACGGCCTCGCGATACCGTTCCTCTCCCACGTCGCGGTGAGCCTGTCGGTGGCGATAGCGATCAACAGCCTCGCTTCATAATCACCGGACAGGGCATGCGAGCGCGAATCCCGACTCATTCCCTTGGAAATTCGGAACACATTTAAACCCACCCGGGCGCGATTGTAGTCTATAATAAGCGGGGGGAAATCTTTGAGCCGTATCAAACATGCCGTGCATGCGGACGCGGCCCGAATCCACGGAAGCCGATGCATACATGGCGCTACACTCAGGAGGCTGATTATGCGTTTCACTTCAAAGAGAATCATGACGTTAATTGTAATGGGGGCGCTGTTTGCGGGTATCCTCATATTCGCCGGATGCGAGGAGGAGGAGGAATTCCTCAGCCGCGTGGAGATGTCCGGCGAACAAGCCCCGCAATATGAAAAACTCCTCGACATGGAATACTGGAACAAGTTCATGGACATGAGCTACGTCACAGGCATGACCATCGAGGGGCAGGACGAGCTCATGGAGCGTATGCTGGATATCATGGGCTACAGCAACCTCGTACAGAAGGACGTCAAGGCCACCGTCGCGGACGGCAGGGTGAAGGTCGCGAGCTCGATAGCATATGAGGGAGACGAGGCGGATGACAACATCTATGCCCTCTCCACCGGACTGAAACCCGCCAAAGCAAAGCTGCTCCGCGGCTTTGACGCCGAACAGGCGCTGATACTCATCGCCGCGGGGAATCCCAAGGGTTCGGTTGACGTGTTAATGAAATGGTTCACCGAGAGCCAGTCGTTCAGCGATTACATGGATGCCATAGGCGATTTCGCCAATACGATGGGCGAAACGGGGTTCAGCTCGGAATTCGACATGGTTTTCACCATGGCCAAGATGACCGCCAAGGGATACTGGTACACCGCCCAGGAAGACTACTGGCCGCTCATCGGCGAAGAACTCGTCATCGCCCTCTATGAGAACCCGGATTTCATCGGGTGGGAAGACATCGATTCGTCGGAAACATATTACGAAGGCTCACCCGTACGCCCGCTTATCGCCCTCGCACTCGGCGAGGACGGCCTGACGGAAAAGGCCAACGACGCGGCGAAGCATTACATCGACATGTTCACCGAGATGATGGGCATGTACAGTTATGATGAAGAACCCGTCGAGCGGTACAAGATAGAGACCAAATCGGTTAAGGGCGGGGAGATAAACTTCGTCAATTTCGAGGACGCATTCGCCCTCGCGTGGATGGAGCATGACGGCGCGCTCTTCATAAGCGACCTCCAATTCCTCGAAAACCTCGACAACTATTTCGACAGCTCGCGCAAGGCGAAGAATATCCCGAACGTGTATGGCAGTTTCCTTTCGCTGAACGCCGGCGCGATTGTCGAGAACTTCTACACGCCGTTCGAGGACGATATCCAGGATGAGATTGACATGATGAAGGATAACGGTGATGAGAAGATGGCCGATATGCTCGGGGAGATCGTCGGCATGCTCACGCCCGAAGGCGGACTGGGGATTATCACACTATCTCAGACCGTCGACGGCGCGGCAACCGATTACTATCTCGAAGCGGAACAGCCGGCCGCCGATCTCATGCTCAGGGGCCTGACGCTATTCGAAGCCTGGGCGGAGAGCATGAAAGAGATGGCATCCAACGAACACAATTATGTCGATGAATATCTCGAGTTTTACGGTAACGAAGAAATGGAAGGGGATGAGATCGAAGGGAGCGAGATGGAAAGGAACGATGATATCGAGGGGCCGGGAGATAACGATAACGACGATGACGACGATGACGACGAGGATGAGGAGGAAGGAGATTAATCCTCCCCCCGCTTGCGGGGGGAGTTAGAGGGGGGTCTTCATAAAATCAACGAGGT
>CAZSPL010000205.1:0-7027 GCA_964608735.1 uncultured Planctomycetota bacterium
TTACACCAGAGTCTGTCAGCAAAGAGTAATATCTCGGTCATAAGGGCAATGGCGGGTATTTGAGGGATGATTTTCATGTATGATGTATATGCAGAGAGATTTCCGTGGCGACAGCAAGGGGGATGAATGAGAGGCGCCGTCGAGGTTACGGAAATCTCCCGCGGCTTGGTATAATTACGCTTTGTTGAAACGGACGATCATATATATCCTCACGACTCTCGTCATCGCGATGCTGGTGTTATGCGCGGCCTATGCCGCATCGGGCGGACGGCTCACCGCATCGGAAGCGGTCTACCAGGCCGAGGGCGATTCGGCGTCGCTCACCGTTGAGGGAAACGTGGCATTCGACCACTCGGGCTATCATTTCACCGCGGAAAAAGCGGAAGTCGACCTCGACAGGCCCGAGGATGAAAGCATCGACACAAACCTGAAGCGCGCGGTATTCTCCGGCGGCGTGAGCGTAACCACGCCCACCGGCGGGCGGCTGACATCGCCGGCGATCAACGTAGCCCGGAGCGGGGAGACATATAATTTCACCGGCGCGATGACATATGTCGAGGGCGCGCTTCGCGTCACGTGCGGCAATATCGGGTTCAACGGCAAGGCCGAAACATTCACCGCCACCGGCAATGTCGAGGCGGTCTACACGAGCGAGCGCGGGCTTAAGGGAGATGACGGGCGCGAACACCCGGTCGTTTACAAGAGCAGCGGGCTTGTCTACCGGGGAAGCCGCGGCATTATAAGCAACCTCAGCGACGCGCCGACACAAATCGAGTTCGACGGGCTCATATTCACATCGAGCGACATCGAGCTTACCCTCGCCGATTCATCCCTCGCGCGCGTCGCGGCATCGGGGGATATCTCGGTCTCGGGGAAGGGGATCACGCTTTCGGGCGTCAATGCCGAATACGATGCCTCGAGTGGTGCTTTGCGGGTATGGGGTGATGTAAAATACAAGCGCGGCGGCGATGAGCTGTCGGCGGAAGAAGTGACGTGGGATGTGTCCGGGGACGACAACCGGGTTTCGGTGAAAGGCGGATCGGCAACCGTCGATGTAGGCAAGGACAATGATAACCGCGACGGCGCGGCTGAAGGATAGAAATGGCAAACGTTATCAACGGCATGGATATAGGCAAGGACACCCTCGAAGCCCGCGGGCTCGTGAAGGTTTACCGCGGGCGGAAAGTGGTGGACGATGTCGACCTCAAGGTCGAGCGGGGGAAAATCGTCGGACTCCTCGGCCCCAACGGCGCGGGCAAGACGACCTGCTTCTACATGATGGTCGGCCTCGTGAAACCGAACAAGGGGCGGATTTTCCTCAACGGGAAGGAAATAACCAGGCTGCCGATATACCAGCGCGCGCGCCAGGGGCTGGGATACCTCGCCCAGGAACCGAGCATCTTCCGCAAGCTGACCGTCGAGGAGAACCTGCTCTTGATCCTCGAAGCGCGCGGCGTGTCATACAAGGAGCGCATGGAAACCTCCGAGACGTTGATGCACGAGCTCGACCTCACGCGCCTGAAGAAATCGATCGGCTCAACCCTTTCCGGCGGCGAGCGAAGACGCGTCGAGATAGCGCGGTCCCTCGCCGGCAAGCCGGACTTCATCCTTCTCGATGAGCCGTTCACGGGGGTCGACCCGATCGCCATCCAGGATATCCAGTCGATCATCCTTCGATTGAAGAAACGCAACTACGGCATTCTCATCACAGACCACTCGGTACGCGATATCCTCGCGGTAAGCGACTGGGTGTATGTCATGCACCAGGGCAAGCTGCTGGAGTCGGGTCCGGCGAAGCAGATTGCGCAGAGCGATATAGCGAAAAAATATTATCTCGGCGAACGCTTTCGCGCCGACGAGACGCTTTTCGACGTGCTGACCGAGATGGGCGACGAGCCGCATCCGGAGGGGGAGAGCGCACAGGCCGGCGACTGTGAAAAATAGAATGGTAAACAGGGGTTGACCGCGACCGATTTATGAAGGATAATTATGTCGTTCTATATAATCTGGTTGTGGAACATTTGCCGGATTGATGCGACTTTATTAACTGTATTGACTTTAATCGACTGGAGTACCTGGAGTTCGTAACCGATGGACAGATGCGAATACTGCGGTGAGCCATACCAGCCAGGGGTAGGATGCCAAAACCGGGAATGTCCTCAGCGATACGCTTTCCACTTGCGTTGCAGTTGCGGCGCCCCCCTCTATGAACGAGGAAATGGAACAGACCCCAAGAAGCGGACATATTACTGCCGCGAATGCAAGCTCTATCTATTCCTCAACTTGAAAGGGGTAATCGAGTCGTTCTACTGCATTTCAGGCGGATGCGTGCACAAGGGTCCGCCGGACAACTACAGTTTCCTCGCCCCGCTGAACACATACAGCTTCGGATGCCCGAAGTGCGACGCGAAGTACCGCGTACGCAAGATGAATCTCGAACAATGGCTCGGGTTGATGGAGCGGGTGTAATCCAAGGGACAACCGAAGGCACTCGGAAGCACGGAACACCGCGCAGGTGTTTTGCATGCCCTGACTTTTCCCCATCGACGCTCAATTAGCTATAATATGAAGCGAGATAATTCTTCCTCGGGACATCGAATTGAAGAAGCTCGATAAATTGATGCTGTCCGAATTCATCCCGCTGTTCGTGGTGGGGGTGCTGGCGTTCACGGCTATCATGTCGAGCTTCACGCTTCTCAAGGAAGCGATGAAATATTTCACGCAGTACGAGCTCGACATGCTCGTCCTCCTCCGTTTCTTCTGGCTCGGGCTTCCGCAGATCATGACGTACACGTTCCCGATGGGCGCGCTGCTCGCGAGCCTGCTCGCGTTCGGGCGCTTGAGCTCCAACAGCGAGATAACCGCCATCCGCGCCGGGGGGATCAGCTTCGGACGCATCGTGCTTCCCATCGCGCTTGCGAGCTGGGTGCTGGTATGCCTTACATTCGTGCTGAATGAGAAGGTCGCGCCGCGGCTGACCGGCGAGGCGCTCGACATGGTCAAGGAAGCAATCGCGGCGAAGGGGCTCAGTAAAAGCTCGTCCAACATCAGTTACTTCGACAAGGAAGACGGCTGGATGTTCGGCGCCGCCGAGGGGGACGGCAAAGTATTCACCGACGTCATCCTCATCGATTTCAAGACCGACGAGAAAATCACCTATTTCGCGGATAAGGCATACTGGCATGCCGACAAGTGGGATTTCGAGAACGTCCAGGTACTCGGATTCACATCGGACGGCGAGAAGCGCACGTGGACCCTCGACAGCCCGGAATCGACGATTAATTTCAGGCGTACCCCCGACGAGGTGATGTACCAGGACAAGGATCCCGAGCAGATGAGCCTCCAGGAGCTCGGGAACTACATCAAGCGAATGGAGAGCGAATCTGCCCCCCCGGCGCGAATCAACAAGCTGTGGAGCACATTCCACGCGAAAATCGCCGCGCCGTTCTCGTGCCTGATTTTCATCCTCATATCGGCGCCGCTGGGGATGAACCCGCAGCGCGGGTCGTCGACCGTCGGTATGGGATTATCGATGATCCTTGTGTTCGTTTATTACGTCATACTTACCGTGAGCCTGAAAGCCGGCGAGAGCGGGACGATAGATCCGCTGATAGCGGCGTGGATACCGAATATCGCGTTCCTGCTTGCCGGGATATGGCTCAACGCGCGGTATTACTGGTCATACGGGAGATAAGATGGACGGAATTCGTGACAAGATCGTCATCGCTGTATTCGGCTCGGGGAGCGCAAGCGAGGCTGAGGCCGGGCTGGCATACGATGTCGGGCATTTTATTGCGTCGAGGGGAGCAATCCTCGTATGCGGCGGGCTTGGCGGATGCATGGAGCACGCCGCGAAGGGCGCGAAGGAACAGGGCGGATTGACCATCGGGATAATCCCGACCTATGAAAAATCGAGCGCGAATCAATTCATCGACATCGTAATCCCCACCGGGATGGGCCACGCCCGCAACGCGCTCGTGGCATCGACCTGCGATGCCGCCGTCGCGATAGGCGGCGCCACCGGTACTCTCAGCGAAATCGGCCTCGCCCGGAAAATGGGCAAGCCGGTGGTGTGTCTCGGATGCTGGGAATTCAAGGATGACTGGGAAGAGACCGCGGGGCTCGTGAGGGCCGATACACCCGAGAAAGCTGTATCACTGGCGCTGGAGGAAATCGGCAAATGAACTGCCCCCACTGCGGAGTGGAAGTGAATGAACAAGTGGCGCGCTGCCATTCCTGCGGGGCGATAATCGCGATACTGGACAAGAAGAAGCCATCCAAACCCGATGAAATCAAACGCAGGGCGAAGGGCACGATGCCGTTCGTCCTGCTCGCGCTCTATCTCCTGCTGATGGTCGCCCTCGCGTTTCCGCTGTTCAGCATCATCCGCGCCAAGCAGCGCGCCGACAGGTTCGAGAACAGCATGAACGGCCTGATGGACAAGCTGGATGCCTATGCCGACGCGAACGGCTTCTTCCCGGATGAAATCTACGACCTCATCAACGAGGGATTCATCACAGCCTACCCGCAGAACCCATACCAGGAGCGGCTCATGAAACCGCGCGACGCGGGCTCGGCATTCGCCGGGGATTTTACATACATCCCGGTGTACGACGACACCGGGCGCGCGAAGGGGTGCGTGCTCGTGGGATACGGCCCGAATCCAGACAGGGGGAAGGATATCTTCACGAAGGGGAATGACTATTCGAGGCTGAGCGAGTTTCATCCGGAGCCCGACGGCAAGCCCGACGGCGTCGTCATCATCCTCCATTCGGAACGAGGCGAATACAGCGCGTAAAAAAATAGGGACAATCACGAATGGTGCTTTTTTAAGGCTTCTTTTGTACCGTTGCAGCGGTATCTATGAGGTAGCCCCGGGGTTGGAGCCATCCACAGTGCTTGTTTAATATATAATTCTTCTGGGCTTGAGCGCTCTTCCTACCCGCGAGATAAATGGGCTCCTACCCCGGGCGACTGCCGACAACAGAATATCCGCTAAAAAAAGCGCCATTCGTGACTGCCCCTATTTTTTCAAATCAGCCCATGCGCCGATAATACGGCATCGATTTTCGATTTCTGCTCCTGGGTCGGCTCGACCATCGGAAGCCGATACCCGCCCACATCGACGCCGATACGATTGCAGGCATATTTGACGGGGATGGGATTGGTCGTGATGAAGAGTACCTTGAAGATATCCCACAGCTTGAAGTGGATATCCATCGCCTTCAAGTAATTCGATTCGTCGATGAACGCCGTAATCATTTCATTAATCCGCTTCCCGACGATGTGGCCCGCCACCGAAATAACCCCGCGCGCCCCGACCGAAAGCATCGGCAGTGTGAGGCTGTCGTCGCCTGAATATATCGCGAAATCGGGGCCGCAGGCGTATCGCACCGCGCTCACCGAATCGAGGCTCCCGGTGGCTTCCTTGACGCCGATGATGTTGCCGGCTTCGCTCAGGCGTTTCATCGTTTCAGTTTCGACCTTGACGCCGGTCCGTCCGGGGATGTCATATATGATACATGGAAGCGGCGTCGCATCGGCGATGGCCGTGAAATGGGCATACAGGCCGTCCTGCGTGGGCTTGTTATAATACGGCGACACGAGCAGCAGGCCGTCGATGCCGGAATCGTGCGCGATGCGGGCCATCTCGACCGACTTCGATGTGTTGTTCGTGGATGCCCCGGCGATGACCTTCGTCTCGCTGTGGGCTATCTCGCGCGTAAGGCGGGTCATCCATATGAATTCATCGCGGCTTATGGTCGGGCCTTCGCCGGTGGTGCCGGCTACGAGGAGCGTGTCGGTGCCGTTGTCTTCGAGATGGCGTATCAGGTCGACGAGCCGTGATTCGGAGATGCGTCCGTTATCGTCGAACGGCGTCACCATCGCCGTAATCACTTTTCCGAAGCGGGTCATTATCGAACCTCCCGGGGTTGTGGCGGCATTTTATCATATTAGAAAGGCGGATTCCATCGCGCTGATACCTTTTGTCCGCTGCATAAACTATAGCGGAACTGTCGGATGCATTAAGTCGCATTAATAACCTAATCCCATTTAAACGGACATTATTTTATGTGGGGATTGGCCCCGATGTCATCCCGCCTGTACGGGAGGATGAGGAGAATTAAAATGCTGGATTACGAACGAACGGATGGCAACGAGCAGGCCGATGCGGCGCGTACCGGCGCTATTGACCATTTCCTGAGCGGCCTGATGGCCATCCAGGACGAGGATTTCGAGCGCGGAGTGACCGAGTTTAACGAGGCGCTCAGGCTCGACCCGAATTACTCCTACGCATATCTCGGGCTGGGGAAGACATTGCTGGAATTGAACGACCATCACAAGGCGATAGAATATTTCCGGCGCTACCTGAGCATGAACCCTAAGAGCGTCGAGGGGCTGATCCTCCAGGGGATAACGTATTACGAAGCGGGCGGCCTGGAGGATGCGCGCAGGAAATTCGAGCAGGCGCTCACGATACAGCACAAGGCGTTGCAGCCGCTTTTGAAGGATAATGTCAACCTTACTGGGGAGGTCGAGCTTTCGGATGCCCGCGCCCGGCTGGAGAAAGCATTGTTGATCGGCCCGGCCGATGAGGGCGCGATGCGTTTACTGGGGGACATCTACTTCAAGCTCGGTGCGACCGGTTCGGCGGAGCGTATTAAGAATGTGCTCGGCGACAGGGAAGCATCGGGTTAGCGGAATAACCGGAATAACCGGAGCGAACGAAAGGAATATATATGGGATTGAGGAGGGAGCCCCCCGCGCAAGCGGGGGTTTTTTTATTTAATTGTTACGGCCAAATGGTACTTCTTCCGGTAGTTCCCGGGTGGCACGGTTCTCGCGAGCCCGGCGAGGGATAACCGTGGCATTGGCAATTCGAGTTGCGAAGACCACGGTCAGCGCTCGCAGGGCTCGCGCAGACCGTGCCACACATCATATGTGTTTATGAGACACCGGGGTACAACTATAAAAAGAGCGGCGGGCGAATGCCCGCCGCGCTGCCGTATTGAGAAGCGACACCGTC
>CAZSPL010000206.1:0-6997 GCA_964608735.1 uncultured Planctomycetota bacterium
ATGCGGCATTTTCAGAAGATATAAGTTATGGACTTGCCATTGATGGTACAGGCAATGTCTATCCCGCGGGAGCTTATCGGGGTGAGGGTGTGAATTTCAGCCCCAACGGGATCGATCTGCATTCATCGAACGGGGGGTATGATGCATTTCTGTGCAAGTTCCTTCCGGACGGGAACTGGTAATAAGCAAGCATGGGGACAGGCCGTTTCGAGAACGTGGTTCTGGGAATGAGGGGAATACGCTTAACGGGCATCGTGCCACACGCGCTTCGGGGCCTGTCCCCGGGTAGTTGGACGGGAATTGGTAGAAGCGAGCAGGGGGCCAGGCTAATTCAAGATCGTGGTTCTGGGAATGAGGGGAATGCATTTAATGGGCATCGTGCCAGCAGCGCCACCCCTTTCCCGCGCAATAACCTTTCCTGGCGAGTCGAGTACATGCTGTAAGCGCGGTAAAGGGGTGCCACCCGTCTCTGTTGGAAAAAAGCAGCATTCGGGCCTGTTCCCGGATGATCGGGCAACTCCCCGGGTGCTGCGTGAAAAAAAAGCCCGTGTCATACACGGGCTTCCATGTTCAAAGCCGGCGGAATATTAATACCTTCCGCGACCACGTCCCCCGCCCCCGCCGCCACGTCCGCCGCCGCCACGGTCGCTGCGTTCTCTCGCTTCGTTAACGACAAGCGCGCGTCCGCCGATCTCGCGTCCGTTCAGGGCGGCGATAGCTTCCTGCGCATCGTCGTCGTTGGACAGCGTGACGAATCCGAATCCTCGTGAGCGTCCGGTGTCGCGGTCCGTGATAATGACCACCTCGTCGGTAGCCCATCCGCCTTCCTCGAAGAGACCTCGCAGGGTCTCATCATCGGCGTCGTAGGAGAGGTTTCCCACGTAAAGTTTCTTAGCCATCTGTCGATTCTCCTTGCCCTCATAGGGCTTATTAATTGTCCCCCCTACCTCTCTATCAATAACCCACGAACAGCGACAATCTCTCAGACGCAGCTATTGACCGTCCAAGTCGAAAACTTCTGTCTCTCTCGGGGGAATTAACGTGCTGAAAAGAATGAACGTGACTCTGCATTTCTCGCGCCGGGATCGATTCGAAACTCCCGGCTGGTTACTCTAAGATCATTATTTCCGACGTCCGAACATCTCTCGGACTCTTAATCGACCTGAATTAATATCCGCCCCGGCCGTCAAGATTCTTCCGGCTCCAGGCTATTTTGAGCGAGAGATTATACCATGGCGAAAAGTGGATTAAAAGTACAATTTACAGCCCGGGGATAAAAAAAAGCCCGTGCAATGCACGGGCTGTCGGGATCTATGCTGGCAGGATTAATACCTTCCGTCGCGCCGACCCCATCCTCCACCGCCGCCGCCGCGTCCGCCGCCGCCGCCACGTCCGCCGCCGCCGCGGTCGGTGCGCTCTTTGGCTTCATTAACCACAATCGCGCGTCCGCCGACTTCGCGTCCGTTCAGCGCGGTGATTGCCGCTTCCGCGTCGCCGCTGTTGGTCAGCGTTACGAAGCCGAAGCCACGGGGCCGTCCTGTGTCGCGGTCTGTGATGATGGCGACCTCTTCAGTCGGCCATCCGCCGTCCTCGAACAGACTTCTAATGGTCTGCTCGTCGCTTTCGTAGGAAAGGTTTCCCACGTAGAGTTTCTTACTCATCTGTCAATTCTCCTTGCCCTCATTGGGGCGAAATATATGTCCCCCCCATCAAAACCCGCGAACAGCGACAAGTACTCAGACGCGACATTGCGATCGTCCAAGGCATTTAGATCTGTCTCTCTCGGGGGAATTTACTTGATGGAAAAAATACACGTAGCTCTGCATTTCATTCGCCGGGTTCTATCTGATACTCCCGGCCCGTTGCTCAAAGATCCTTGCTTTCGAGGTCCATAATTCTCTCGGACCCTCAATCGACCTGTAATTCTCAATCGCTTCCGCCGCAAAAAAGAGCGGCATCGAGTCAATCTGAATTACTAACTATACCATGCTTTTCAGCAGAATGAAAGGAATTCTGCCAAAACACGAATTATTTCGTAGCCCGGCAATCCTTGATGCCCGCCTGAGATTGAACCTTTGTCGTTTCCGCATTAATCTTACAATAAGAGGGAGGGGGATTCGGAGGATGAATTGAGCGAAAGGGTGAAAACGATATTCTGGGTCTTAATTATCCTGGTAATACTGCTTTCCATCTACCTTCCCAATGTTGTCAGGTATGGCAATGATCCGACTGTAGCTGATATCCCGAAGTACCTGAAGCAGGTGGAACAGCCTGAACCACCAAAACGCGCAAATGCAGTGGCTAACTTAGCTGAGGTCTTGCAGGGACCCTCGGGGGAGTCAATCAGCAACAGACAGAGGGAGGCCATTTTCGATGCGTTCAAATCGGCCTGTAAAGACAGCGATCCCGTTGTCCGGTGCTATGCAATCACGGCAATTATCCATTCGGGTTTCGAGGATGAACTTGTTATACCCATCCTGCTCGAAGCCACTTCTGACCCGCACGAATGGGCCAGGGCGGATGTCGTTGTGGGATTGGCATCCTATGCCGAGCGGCATGCGGAGCTATTGCCTGTTATTTTTTCATTCCTTGATGATCCATCGGATGTCGTGCGTCAATACGCGATAGAAACGATCGGCACGCTCGGTCCTGATGCCGACGAAATGATACCGGAACTCCTTGAAATGCTTAAGAGCTGTGAAGCATATGCTTACAGGGGGTATTTAATAAAGGCTTTGGGCGAGATTTCGGCCGGTCAACCGCTTGGCGAAGTATTCGACAAGTTGAACAGCGGCGATGTTGCCCAGTCTCTCGATGCGATACGGGAAATAAAGGATGGCGAGTCGAGTTATGATTTCAAGATCGATGCCTTGACAATCGCCGCGAACAACAATCAGAAGGAAGTTAGCGACGCTGCTGTCAGGGCTCTCGGAGAAATCTGCGTAGACTACACGGAGATTGTACCGACGCTCGTCATCCTGCTCGGTCCGATAGATGATGACCGCGATTCCGCCAGCCGGGATGTTCTGGTTTCCATCGCTTCAAGCCCGGGAGTAATGGAGACGTTGATAGGACAACTGAACAGCGATTGCGATAGACGATACGTTATCCAGGTCATTTTTGCATTGAGAACAATCGGCCACGAAGCTAAAGCCGCAATCCCGGCGCTGGAACAACTCGCGGCGGCAAGTATTGATTCAGAGATTCAAGAGGAAGCTGAATTTACGATCAGGTACTTGAAGGTTAAATGAGTGTGGAACGCGCAGTAACCGCTTGCGATAGTGTGTATAATTTCAACATCAGGACCCGGGGGTGATTTCGAGATGGCTATTCTGAAGAAAACCGGCGTTGCCGTAATTGTGCTCGGTATCCTGCTGAGTATTTCCAGTTGCAGGTTCTATATGTCGGATGAGGAAGCTCTATACCAGTTGCATCCTGTGCTTCCCCCCGAGCGAATAATAAAATTCCTTGACGATGAGAATCCCCGGCATAGGGTCCGAGCGGCTTATGTTCTTGGAAGGTATGAAACTCACAACATGCCCGAAGGCACGTGGGAAATGATCATCGATGCATTGCTCGCGAAAACAGATGATCCTGATCCGGGTGTACGCAGCTCTGTGATTGATTCGCTCGCCTGGCAAAATATGCCAATTGAAAATGCGGTACAGGTATTTGCAGACGGTCTCGCGGATGAAAGCGAGGATGTTAGATGGTTAACAGCAAGTGCTATATCAATTTATATTCAAGCAGGTAATGATGTTCCCACCCTCGCCCCGGATCTAACTGCATGCATTAACCTTGATGATTTGATTCGCAGCAAACCCTATATATATGCGCTCACCGACATCGGGCCTCCAGCCTCGACGGAAGCATTCCCCGTGGTCAGAAGCGCATTCGAAAAGCAAAAGCGTGAGGGGCCCTCAGCCCCCGATCCCGTTGAGTGGCTCTTTCTATTGGCGGCATTATCACCGGACGATGCGATACAGTATATCAAAGATTTCATCAGGGACGCTGATTCACCCATGCTCCGCGGTAAAGTTATACTCCTGCTTGGGCAAGCCAAACCATATCCTGCGATAGTTGAGTGGGTTATCAGCCTGCTTCGGAGCGATGATCCGATTGATCGCTCGTGCGCGGTTCAATACCTTGGCGATAAAGCCCGCGACTGCAAATCATACCTGCCATTATTGATTGAAGCTTTGAACGACCCAGATGAGTATGTTCAAACCTCAGCGGTCCACGCACTCCGTAAATTCAGTGATGAACCCGTCGTCGTAGAAGCCCTCATCTCACTTCTATCATCTACTGAGCTACTTTCTGTAAAGTCTTTAACTGTTTCCATCCTCGGAGACGAGTTCGCGAGCCGCGCAACGAATGCTCTACCCATCTTGAAGGAGATGCGGGAGCAATACGCGAATTCCAAGACAAGCGAGGGGAAGCATTTTCTATCTGAAATAGACCGAGCTATCGCTAATATCGAACGTTTTCAGAATTGATATATTTTCAAGACACGTAGCCCGGCAATCCTTTGCCGGGTATCGGAGGGCGCACGCCGTGCGCCCCTACCGGGAAGCGGCCCGGGGTCCCGGCATCAGAATGCCGGGTTACGTGGCTGAGATATGTTCCACTGTCAACTTCCCATCGCGTATAACTGGTGCCCCGATGTAAAGTAGATAGTGCCGTCGGCGGCGATGACCGGCGAGCCGGCGGAGTCGGAAAGGCCGAGAGTGGTGATATGGTTGCCGTCCGTGTCCCATATCTGCAAACCCGCGCCGTTGGAACCGTTGCCGCACCCGATGTAGACATAGTTATTTGCTGAAATTGCCATCATACCGGTGTGAATAGCGCCGAGTGATCTTTCCCATACGTAGCTGCCGTCCGATGGATCGAGTTTCCGGAAATAGTAACCCGGATTGTCTTCGTCCCATCCGCCGGTGGCATAGATATAGCCGTCTGAATCCTGCGCCGGGGAGCAGTGAAGATAGAAACTCCACTGGGGCGTATACCATAGCTGGCTTCCGTCGGGCGCGAATTTGTTGACATCGTAGCCGCCGTCGCAGACTACATAGAAATTGTTGCTCTCATCCAGTGAGCCGGGATATGTTGTATGGTAATTGACATAGACGGCGGCCCACAGCGATGTGCCGTCCGGCGTGAATTTCCACAACTGCCCGCCGGGGTCGTTTACATAGATGTCGCCGTCGCTCCCGATGCAAGGGCTGTGATACTGCATATCGGAATAGGCATAGCCGTTTGTCGCGTGATGCCATTTGTAATTACCGTCCGAATCGATGCCCCACGCCTTGGCGACGCTCATCGGCTTCAGGGTCTGGAAATAGACATCGCCGTTGTTGTCGAGCTTGGGCCCGCCGTCGATCAATTCATGGTCGGATGTGTATGAATTCGATAACTGGTAATACCAGATCAGGCTACCATCCGATGCATCGAGGCAGTAGATCCGCCCGCGGTATCCGTTGCTTCCTATGTTTCCACCGTCGCCGCCGTAATAGACACGCAGACCGTCGGGGGAAATGCAGGCGGTTCGCGGGGCATAGTTGCCGATATCCGGGAAATGCATCCATTTCTGGGAACCGTCCACCGGGTCGAGCGCGACCAGCCCAGGACAGGCATGACCCTGGGTGCCGGTTTTATAAATCCCTGCATAAACCGTGCCGTCAGGACCTATTGACGTATCCGACCAGACCGATTCGGCTGTGTATGTCCATTTGATATTGGTGCTGGTGGTGCCGTTGAATTCCGAGAGACAAGTCCCGCGCTGGTCGTGCCCCACACATGGCCATACCGGCGTGGAGTCCTGGTTGATGGCGAAATCGCCGTCTGATATATCGAACGTCGCCGCGTTCGCCGCATCGGTCACGCGTACCCGCGCGGTGGTCGTCGGGTCGTTGGGCACGAACCACGTGAATGACCCGTCGTTCTCGGTGGTCGTTACGATGAGATGCACATCCGATGCGAAATCATCCTTCGAATATTCGAGCTTCACATCGGCGATCGGGCCCATGGAATCCCATGTGATGTCGTGCTCTGTCCAGGCATCCCATGATTCGCCGCCGTTGGGCGATGTTATCGTCAGGCCCATTCCTTCGCTGTCGACGAAAGCGAAGTAGCGCTGGTATGCCGCCACCTTGCGTCCGGGAAGCAGCCCCTCATAGCCGATCTCCTCGCATTCGGCGGTGATGAGGATATCGAGCCATCCTTCGGGAGGGTTGGCATCCACTATTTCGACTTCGTATGTCGAATATCCCGGTCCGCCGCCGGTGGGGGTGTTGATGTTTATCGCGTTGAAATGCCCCGGCGATTCGACGCGCAGGACATTCAACTCGGGATTGTACCGGTCATAGACATTGAGGGTGAGCGACAAATCACCGCCGGAGACAGAACCGTCATTGAAGAGGGTGTTGTCATTCTCGATGACATCGATGTAATATGCTTCAGGACGATTCGCTGCCGGCGCGAAATCACCGGGCACATTGTATGGCGGGCTGCCGCCGGGATACTGCCACGATGCGTCGACCGCGTAGTTGAAAATCAGCCCGTAGACATCCCACTCGATTTCGAATATCCGCACGTTCTTCTGTCCTGCCGAGAACAAGCCGCGCGTCGCGGGATTGAGTTCGGTGACATCGTCGTTCTGCCCGAGCCCGTCGGCGTAATATTTGTAGCCGTTGATGGTGGCGGCATATTCGGCGACTTCATACGGCATCCCCATCAGGCCGTCCTTGTATGCGAAGATGGTTCCATCCATGGGAAATTCCGATGGATTCCACCACCGGGTGTAGCCGTCGGCATTTACCAGCCTGGTTTCATCCGGCTTGGCGAGGCGCACTTCGTTGTCGGCGAATCCGAAGAGGTTGCCGTCGGTGATGAGAATCCCGCACACATCGAACCCGGTGAATTCATTCAATCCGAGGAACGCATGCCGCAGGCCGATTCCCGCGGTGACCGAATTTCCGTCGAACGCGACGCTTTCCAGCGA
>CAZSPL010000207.1:0-6925 GCA_964608735.1 uncultured Planctomycetota bacterium
TGACCTTCGTCCCCAATTCGATTGTATTCGTGCCGGTTTTCTTCTTTATATATAACGTAATCGCTTCCCGGTCGTTCAGCCGGTTGAAGCTCAATGCCTCTTCCGGCAGATGCAGCACCTGCGCGACGTCCTTCAGGCGGATTATCCTACCATCCACATTCCGGATTATGAGCTCGCGGATTTCATCCAGCGATTGAAAACGCCCACCCGTGCGCAGCAGGTATTTCCCCGGCCCGACCCCTATCTCCCCGGCGGGAAGGTCGATATCCTCCACGCTGAGCACCGCGAGCAATTCGTTCAGGCCGATTCCCATTGCGCTGAGACGCCCGGCATCCACCGCGATGGTGACCTCGCGCTCCACCTGCCCGTAGACATCTATCGTGCCTATCCCTTCAATACCCTTTATCTCCGACTCGATAAGTTCCGCCGCCGATTTCAGCGTAAGCGAATCCGTATTCCCCGCGACAGTCACCTGGATTATCGGCAGGTTGGAAAAATTGAGCTCCACAACCTGCGGGTCTTCGGCATCCTTCGGAAATTCCGACTTCACGCGGTCGACCGTTTTCTGCACATCATCGACCGCCTTGTCGAGGTCGGCGCCGGCAAGGAATGTCGCCACGACTAAAGCCAGGCCCTCGCGCGTGTATGATTCCAGCGTGTCGATATCTTCGAGCGTGCCGAGCGCTTCTTCGAGGTCGCGCGTTATCTCCGACTCTATCTCTTCCGCCCCAATGCCCGGGTACGGCACTGTCACCAGTATCACCGGGATGACGATGTCGGGTATCGCTTCGATGGGATTCTGCGACGCTGAATACGCCCCGGCCGCAATGGCCACGATAAGCAGCACGCCTACAAGCGCGGGATGGTCGATACAATAGTCCGCGACAGCTTTCAACATCGCCCGGATTATACCGCCCCTCGCCCGCGGATAAAAGTACTTCCCCGTCCGTGGAACTGCCCCCGCATGCAGCCCGCGGGACAGCAGCCCGCGGGACAGTCCCCGGACGCATGATGCAAATCCTCTTAACATCCTGCCTGGGACTGTCCCAAGGGCTGCCCTCCAAACACGCATCCCATCCTGTCCCCGCACGCGCTACCGGGGACAGGCCCCAAAGCATGCATGGCAAGAAACTCCGCAAATGCATCCCACTCCTTCCCAAAACCACAATCTCGAAACGGCCTGTCCACACACAAAATACGATATAATTACCCCACCGCACGAGGCCGGCCCTCGCGCGACGAAACACCGGAGGATTCAAATGGAAAACAAAATACGCGAACTGCTTCCCGAAATAGAGCTCATAAGCGATAAATCCCTTCGCGATAAAACCGTTCACGTCTATGCCAAGGCCCTTACCAAGGGCGGATGGAAACCCGAAGACATGGAAAAAATCCCCTTCACGCTCCTCATCGAGGACTGCCCCGCGAGCTACCTGCAGCACGTGCAGGGCGTCACCCGCGTCGCCATCGGTATCGCCGACGGACTCGAGCGCACCTACGGCGACCTCATACCCATCAACCGCGACATCCTCATATGCGGCGCGCTGCTGCACGATGTCGGCAAGCTTGTCGAGTACACCTGCGACGCCGCCGGATGCACATTCAAAGCACATCACGGCAAAATGCTCCGCCACCCATTCAGCGGCGTCGGACTCTGCTACGATGAAGGCATCCCCGATGAAGTGCTGCATATGATAGCGATGCATTCGAAGGAAGGCGACGGCGGGCGCGTCACCACCGAAGCCATCATCATCAACCACGCCGACTTCGCGAATTTCGAACCGCTGCATAAGTAGGAGAGAAGGCAGGATTACAGAAGGAAAGACTGCTGAGTTTAAAATTGAGGGCGCGTTGAGCGTGCTATCGTGATAGGCACGGAATTTACCACCGCGATATATAGATACGCGCGACCAGCCCTGGCATAGGAGACAGAAGTGACTTTAAAGAAATTTTGGAAGATGTTCCGATACCATATCTTGTTTTATATCGCCGGAGGAGTCATAGTCTCAGCTATCGCGATAATCATGGGATTGGAATATTGGTGGGTGCCAGTGATTACGTTCTTCCTTGGCAGCATTCCAGTTTTTGTTACACGCTTAACTGAGATAACAGACAGGCAAGACGCCATAGATGAATATGATCCAGTTACACATGGTTCTATAAAAGTTAGGTATAGTGCCCAAAGTCCGCCGATTCTAAGATGGTGCATACATCTTGAGATCGGAATTAATGATGAGTACCCGATAGTACCTGTCTCTGTAGATCTATATGATGAAGAGAAGCAAAGCCGTGTTCTTGATTTGACCTCATCTCGTGAAAAAGTCGCATTAACTGCATTCTCCAACGAAAGAGACAAATTTTTCAATAAGGCGATAAGGGGGAAGTTTTTCTCACGAATATACTTGGGCTTCCCAAATGAGAAGGAATTACCCACTGTTTCAGGCGATTTGATGCTGAAATTTATTTATATAATCAAGAGCAATAAAAAAGAGAGGTTTTATCCAGTGCTTTTGAACAAGTATAAAGCTTAATCACTATCCTGATAAAAAATCCCTCGGATCCGTAATTCGATGTTTCGGGACATCCTTGTCCCGAAATCCCTATTCCCGTATACACATCAATAAGAAAATCCCGAGCCCCGACCGTCAGGGAGGGGACACCGCTCGAAACCCGATACTCCCACGAATCCCATTATGCGCGGTCTGGTGCCACGGGCGCGCGAGTCTTCGAGCTTGGCCGTGTCTTCTAACACCGCTTCCCTCAATACCCCGCGCTCCCCGTCAAATTATGCGTTATAATCTCTCCTTGCTTGAACCGAGCTTAACGAATCACCTTGCCGGAAAGGGATGAACCATGCCGAAGACTCTCTCCGAAAAAATCCTATCACTCAAATCCGGCGTCGATGCGCGCGCCGGGCAGATAGTCACCATCAAGCCCGACGTCGGCCTCAGCCACGACAACACCGCCGCCATTTCGAAAAAATTCCGCGCACTCGGCGTCGACAGGCTTGACGACCCAGGCCGCCACGTCGTCATACTCGACCACTGCGTACCCGCCGCCGATGAAAAATACGCCGACAACCACAAGGTCATACGCGAGTTCGTCGCGGAATTCGGACTGAAAAATTTCTTCGACATCGACGCCGGCGTATGCCACCAGGTGCTCCTCGAAAAGGGATTCGTCAAGCCCGGCATCGCCGTGGTCGGCTCCGATTCCCACACAACCATGCACGGCGCCGCCGGGGCCTTCGCAGCGGGAATCGGACGCACCGAAATGGCCGTCATCATGGGCACCGGGAAAATCTGGCTGCGCGTTCCCGAAACGATGCGCATCGAATTCTCCGGCGAATTTCCGCGCGGCGTCTATGCAAAAGACCTCGCGCTCAAAATTATCGGCGACATCGGCGCCGACGGCGCGCTCTACAAGGCCGTCGAATTCGTGCCCCACGACCCCGCGACCTTCCCCATGGCCGACCGGATGACGCTCTGCAATCTCGGCGCGGAGATGGGCGCGAAGAACGCGTACTTCCCCTTCGATGAAATCACCGGCGAATGGCTCGCCCCGCGAGTCGATGACGACCTCCAGCCGCTCAACTCCGACATCGGCTGCGAATATTCTTCCATCCTCAAATATGACCTGTCGAAGCTCGAACCGGTTGTCGCGAAGCCGCATACCGTCGACAATGTCGTCCCACTCAAAGATGTCGCGGGCATAAAAGTAAACCAGAGCCTCGTCGGGACATGCACCGGCGGGCGAATGGAAGACCTCATCGCTGCTGCCGCGATACTCAAGGGGCGAAGGGTTGCCGACGGATGCCGCCTGCTCATATTCCCGGCGTCGAAGGAAGTCCAGCGCGATGCGATAACCGCGCATCTCATGGAGATTTTCATCGATGCCGGTGCGGTGCTGATGAACCCCGGATGCGGCCCGTGTCTCGGCGCGCATGAGGGGTGCCTCGCGCCCGGCGAAGCATGCATCTCGAGCGCTAACCGTAACTTCAAGGGACGGATGGGATGCAAGGAAGCCGATGTCTATCTCGCGTCGCCCGCGGCATGCGCAGCAAGCGCCATTACAGGAGTAATTACCGACCCGAGGGAATTTTTACCCGAATGAGACGTAATCACATTTCGCCGCTCGGTGGGAATTTCATAAGGAATACATCTGAATTGCCGTTCGATGTCCTCAAATCCTCACCCGTCCCTGGATTGAAATCCACGCTGAATTCAAAATCACCGAAAACATAAATATTCCCTTCGCTGTCCATACAGGTGGCGACGCAATAGTCCCAGAATCCGGGCCCGCCCCATGTGTTCTGCCATTGGAGCTCTCCATCAGTGGAATACAGGCACAGATATGCATCTCTACCCCACCCCCCGTATCTTGTATCATGACTTACGTTACGTTTTTTTTCATCATAATAAACCCATTTGTAACCGCCAACTACTACGGCACCTGGAAAGCTTGTTGCCACGCATGTTCCGCACGCCGACATCATCTCTCCCCGAGCCGTCATCCAGACCTGGTTGCCATCGGGGTCGTATTTCGCCAGAAAAGTTCCGCCATTCTGATATACGGTGCTCTCATTAAAATCCGCGCCGGCATCCTGGTTGGCCTTGGACTCGTGAATCTCGCCAGTGATGAAAACATCATCATCCGGGTCTATTGCCAGGCCTTCTGAAGAGTCAAACCCCTTGCCGCCCAAGCTTCTTGTCCAAAGCGGTGAACCATCCGATCTCATCTTCTGAAGGAAAAGTATGCTTTGATAGGAATCTCCCGGGACAAAAGCGCTCCCGGTGAGGTAAATATCGCCATCGCTATCAACCTTCACGCCCCTTGTTTTACCGCTGACTTCAAGGTCTCCGGTTCGATGCCACTGGTAATTACCCTCCGAATCGTAAGCGACAAGGAAGAGATCGTAGCGGTCCGTTTTAGAATCAACAGGGCCGTTGCCCAGATCCATCGGGTTTTCCGCGTAACCGGACAAATATACCTTCTTACCCCAGACCGTGATCTCTTCCATCACCTCGTTCTTGGGCCCTCCATATGTCCTGACCCAGAGCAGTTCGCCATCCACACTGAACTTGCACAGGAAAATATCATGCCCGCCGCTGGAATTATAGATTTTGTTTCCGGGCTCGTCGCTGAACACTATGTTGTATGTAAAAAAGCCGGAAACATATATATTGCCTTCGTCATCAACCGCCAGGCGGAATATGTTCCATCCTACTGAACCGGGAGCCCATGTTCTTGCCCAAAGCAAATTTCCTGCATTGTCGAATTTGCTAAGGCAAGTGCGCAGTTTTTCAACATTATATTCGATGATGCCCGGGCCGGGGTCGAGGTCAGTTGGTCCGGTGATGCTGCAAACTGTCAGAATACAATCCTCGGAATCTATAGCCATATCGTAGGCCAGGTTATACCCTTCTCCTCCCCATGTGAGGGCCCATCCGTTGTCGGGGGTGTTGATTGAGGCATGGGCTGCGGTGGGAGCGATGCTTACTACACCCTCTGAGAGCATTGGAACCAGAATCAGAAGTATCACGAGCACATGCTTGTTCAGAATACGCATCGATAGCCTCCTGTCCAAAATTCATCAGTGACCACTATGCAAGTTGCTTACGATGCCGGCGCGGTGATCCTGCTGTACGGCCCGATGAGGCTTCCGCTCGCGAGAAGAACGTGCGCGCCGATGTGGCAACTCGGGCTTATGACGCTGTGCGAGATGACCGCGCCGTCCCCGATAACCGAGTCGTTGAGAATGATGCTGTTGCTTATCTTCGCGTTGTTGCCGATTTTCACATTCCGCCCGCAGAACACATTCGGCCCGATTCGGCTCGCCCCGATGGCGCAATTCTTGTCGAAATGGCACGGCCCGATCAGATCCGCGATAGGCTCCGCCTTCACCGTCGGATGCCCGAATATATTCCCGCGGAAAATCGGCTCCAGCGAAAACGGGCTCATCACTTTCCCGCTCGCGAGGTCGGAACACGCCTTGAGATATTTTCCCGGCGTGCCGATGTCGAGCCAGTATCCTTTATGAATATAGCCGTACACCGCGTCGCCGCGTTCGAGCATCATCGGGAACAGCCCGCGCTCCAGCATGTATTTCGTGTTCGGCGGAATGTCGTTCATCACGTCGCGGTTCATCACGTACAGCCCCGCGTTGATGGTATCCACCGTCGCTTCCTCGGCGCTCGGCTTCTCAAGGAAACGCTCCACCTTGCCGTTCTCATCAGTGAACACCAGCCCGTATGCTGTCGGGTCGTCCACCCGCACGAGCGTAATCGTCACCCGCGCTTTTTTCTTCCGGTGAAATTCCAGCACCGATTCGACATCTATATCGCTCAGCACATCGCCGTTGAATACCACCAGCTCGTCATCGCTGTAAAACCGCTCCCCAAGCTTCACGCCCCCCGCGGTACCGAGCAGCGTCGTCTCGACCGAGTAGTTGAAATTCATCCCCCAGTCCTCGCCGTTGCCGTAATGCCGCTGCGTCGCTTCGGGAAGGTAGTGCAGCGTGAAGATGACGCGGCGGATATCCGCACTGCGTATCTGCGCGAGCTGGTAATCGAGGAATGCATGCCCCAATAGCGGTACCAGCGGTTTCGGTATCGTAAGCGTTACCGGACGGAGGCGTGTGCCCTCACCGCCGGCGATGATTACTGCGGTCGGCATAAATGACTCCCTCTAAGTTGTGACGAATATTATAGCCGATGCGACAGATTCTACCATCCGCCCTCGGGCAACAGCTTGGATACGAACACATCGTTGCTGCCGTTGGATACATGGTTATCGACATCCGTACCCGGGTCGAAGTCGACCGTATCCGAAAACGCCCCGCAGATGTAGCTGCTTCCCGCGCCGAGAACATCGATGCCGTCCCCCGAATCCCCGCCTGCGCCGCCCCAGACGGATGTCCAGATAT
>CAZSPL010000208.1:0-6889 GCA_964608735.1 uncultured Planctomycetota bacterium
CATAATGGATGGCAACTATATCATGCTCCCCTTAGTAAGAAGAACACATCAACATCGTGCGGCTTGCGCCTGCACTGAATATTTCTATATTCCTGAGAAAAAGCCGATCAGCTATTTCTCTTCGATTTCCTCATCCGCTTCCGAATCCGGCTCTTCGATAAATTCCGATTCCATCTCGTCTTCCGGCTCGACGTCGGTTTCAACTTCACGCTCAACCTTCCTCGATGGCTTCACAGGCTCCTCTTCATCTTCCTCTTCATTTTCATCGCCGGTAAGCTCTTCGGCGAGACGTTCGGCGATATTCATCCGCCTGTTGATCTCGAACATTATCACGCCGGCAATCAATATGAGTATGAGCGATGCAAGCTGCGCATATGTGAGCCACGTGCCGATGACCTTGCTCGAAACATCGAACCGGTACATCTCCTGGATGAACCTGATTATAGAATACCCGAATACGAACATAAGGAATGTATGCCCGGTAAACCGGGATTTATGCCGGTAGAAATACCTGAGATAGAAAAATAACCCGAGACACGCGATCGCCATATAGAGCGGCGCGGGGTGACGGAACAACCCATCCATCGGATAGGGTGGTTCCGTGTTCTCCGGGATCGCCACGGTCGGGTATTTCGCCCACCACCATCCCGCGGCGGCCGCCTGGTTATCGAATTTAATCCCGTAGCAGCAGCCGTTGAGGTAGCACCCGATACGCCCGAAGAAGATGCCGAGTGGGAGGGCGACTATCGTGAAATCGGCCATCTTCCAGAAATTGAGCCGCCGGATTTTACAGAATACTATTCCAGCGAGCAGGGCGCCGATTATGCCGCCATGCACCGAGAGCCCGCCCCGGGTGATGTCCCACCAGGGCGCGGCGGGTTGCAATTGGCCGGGTGCGATCTCGATGGGCCTGAACTCCTCCGGCATCAGCAGGATGTAAATTATCCTCGCGCCGATTATCGAACCGATGATGATGAACACCATCATGTCGAGGATGACATCGGAGCTTATTTTCTCCCGCTTGCCTTCCGTCACGAGATATATCGTGCCGAAGACGAATGCCAGCATCAGCATGAAGCCGTAGGCATAAATGATGATGGGATACTCGGTGCCATGCGGGAACCGCTGGGCGAGGGTCTGTCCCTGGTAGGTCACCGTCGTGTAGACGACGTTGTAGATGAAATAGGCGATGACATCGGCAACCGCCGCGAAAATTATCGCCACCAGGGTTGCCGGAAGCCATTTCATCTTGCGTGATGCCGCGAAGCTGTACCCGATGGAAAGGAATATCAGCGACACCAACGGTAAAATGATGTGCCAATACGGGTCGATCTTCACGTATCCGAAATTAAATATTACACGGTACAAAGTGTTATACCATCCTTTTTATCCGGTAATATCGTATGCAAAACCCGGGGGACGCTCAGGCGACCCCTGCAAACAAAACATGGCATTCTAATCACCAAAAAAGCGAAAATCAAGCTGTCCCGGTAATTATCGGGCTTAACCCCCGCCTATACCTGCCGAAAATTACATTATCCTGACAGCCGGTGAACGTAATCCGGAAATTCTGCATCCAATATAGTAGCGATTAGCTGCTGCTTGTTCATGCCCCCCTCCTGAGGGGGGCTCCTATATTTTCAGGCCATAATTCCACGTTGTAGCATACTGCACCGGGCCGAATGCTGCTTTCTTCAGGTTTCATTTTTTCCTTCGCACTGATCGATCACCTGAGAGACCCGGGTAGGCCGCATTTGATTAATATGAAAAAAGGATGCGGTCAACCCGGGGCGGCTCCCAAACAACAGGATCTCCACTTAATCCCACCGGGTGCCGCAGGCTTTAGCCTGCGCCGTCTCCCTATCCCACGCCATAAGATTCAGGACGCACACTGAAGTGTGCGCCACCCATGTCATATCCATATCATATGTCTTCCCGGTAATACTCCACGCCGTAATACTCTTGACAAAATACGTTACATCGTATACAATGTATTACATCAGCTTCTGAGGTGTAATATGCGCACATCCATTTCCGTCAGGCTTCCAAAAGAGCTCGCCGACCGACTGGACAGCATCGCCCGGGACACCGAACGCCCGCGCTCGTTTATCATTCAGAAAGCGCTGGAATCGTATATCGAGGAACTCGCCGACCTCCAGGTCGCCATCGACCGGCTGCGCGACAAATCCGACCCCGTCGTCACAGGTAAAGAGCTGAGGAAAAACCTTGGCGTATAGAGTCGTCTACAAGAAGTCGGTTCATCGCGACATCAAGAAGCTGCCGCGGGATGAGATTCGTCGCATCCTCGATAAAATTGAGAGGGAGCTTCTGCGTGACCCGATGTCGAACCCCCCTCTCAAAGGACCCTTCTCCGGACTCCGTAAACTGAGAATCGGCGATTTTCGCGTGATATATGCGATACTGAACGATGATATCCTCATCCTCAGAATCGGTCATCGGAAGGATGTCTATAAATCAGAGACCTGGGCCGATTGATTATTGCGGGCGCGGAATATGCAGCGCGCCGTCGCCGAGCGCATGCCCCAGTTCACCGAATGATTCACCCACCGTGGGATGCGCGAAGCAAGTTTGCGCCAGCTGTTCGCCTGTCATCCCCGACTGAACCGCCATTACCGCCCCGGCGAGCAGCTCGGATGCGCTCGGCCCTACTATCGTGATGCCCATCACTTTCCCGGATTCCGCATCGACGACAGCCTTGATGAACCCCTCCTGCGACCCCTCGATAAGCGCCTTGCCGTTCCCGGCGAGGGAAAACATGGCAGTGCGGTACTTCAGGTTCCGCTTTTGGGCCATCTCCTCGTGTATTCCCACATGCCCGACTTCCGGCCAGGTATATGTCGCCCACGGGATATGGTCGAGGTTGATGGGCGGGCGCTGATGTCCGGCGAGCATTTCCGCCACGAAAATCCCCTCCGCGGTCGCCTTGTGGGCAAGCAAAGGCGGACGCGCGCAGTCGCCCACGGCGAAAATGTGGCCGATATTCGTGCGGCAGTTCTCATCCACTTCAACCGCTCCCCGCGACAATTTCAGCCCCGCCTCCTCAAGACCGCAGCCCATGGTCGATGCCTCCCGCCCGATACTTACCAGGAGCATGTCGAATTCATAATCCGCTTTCACGCCGCCCGATTCCCCTTCGATTTTAACGACATCCCCCTCGACGCGGCACGATGTCGTGTTGAAATTGCAGTGGATATTTATCCCGCGGCGCTTGAACACATCCCACATAACTTTCCCGGCTTCCGGGTCGTCCATGGGCATGGGAGCCGGCAGCAGTTCGAGTATCGTCACATCGGAGCCGAACGCCCGGAATATGCCGCCGAATTCCATCCCGATGGCTCCCGCGCCGACGATGCCGATATTCTTCGGCAGTTCCTCGAGTTCGAGGGCCTGGTCGGATGAAATAATCCTCTTGCCGTCGAATGGGAATGCGGGAAGCTGCCGCACTTTCGAGCCCACCGCGATGATGAGGTTCTTGAATTCGACCCGCCTCTCGCCCGCTTCGATAGTATGGTCGTCGATGAGCTTGCCGTTCGCCTCGATGATTTCCGCGCCGTTGCTCTTGAGGAGCAGCTTTGTGCCGGCGACGAGCTTGCCGACGATGCGATCCTTATATTTCTGCACCTTCGAGTATTCAAACCCGGGGTTTTCGGCGCTTATCCCCATCTTCTTCAGGTCGCCGAATTCGGCATAGACCCTTGATGCGTGTATCAGCGCCTTGGTGGGAATGCATCCCCTGTTCAGGCATGTGCCCCCCATCTTATGCCTCTCGATTATCGCGGTGCTCAGTCCGAGCTGGCGCGCGCGTATCGCGGCGGGGTATCCTCCCGGGCCTCCGCCGAGGACAACGACATCGTATTTATCCTTCCCAGCATTTTCAGCAGCCATCTGATGCTCCTTTCCATAATGCGGCTATGCAAAATAACGGGTGCAAATTATAACACCTGAAATGAAAATAGGTGACTGGCACGACGTCGCCCGGGGTTGGAGCCATCCTGTCTTCCATGAAATAAATTAGCTCCTACCCCGGGGGGGCGCATATTCCCATACCCGCGGAATTTGCATGGCAGCGACATTTCAGCTATCGTTAGATGGCTCGACGGCGGGATATACCCGCGCGGCATATTGCTCTCCCGGGGAGGAAAACAATGAAACAAATCACCATAATTACCGCGTTCCTCGCATTGATACTGCTTTCCGCGGCTCCGGCCATGGCGGTCGAATACACCGACACACACGCCGGCTTCGCCATCGAATATGATGACGCCGTCTGGACCATGGAGGACATGGGCTTCATGTTCGGCGACATGCAGGCATTCGACGACAAACTGGTCTCGACGCCGCTCGTGCTCACCGACTACGACCTCGAATGGGCGAGCGTATTCGTGGCTGTGAGCGAGCGCGACGACTACGAGTACAGCATCGTGGACTTCATAAAAGATAACATGGGCGACATGACCATCAACGACATCTACGAGGTGGATGACACATTCACCGATTCAAGCGGCGATGAATTCGACTCGCTCATCATCGTGAAGGGCATGTTGCCGGAGTTCGAGGATGAGGGAATCCTGCTGAGGCAGGTGTTCTTCGCGAACGGGAAGCGCTACGAGCTCTGTTTCCTCGGGCTGCCGGAGAGTTTCGTCGACGGCTACGCCGACGCGACGGCCATCATGGATTCGATCGATATTCTCTGACATTCCCTTTCCCATTTCATTTTCCCTCCTTACGTGCTATAAACACTGCTTGGTTTCATCCTTGAGCGGACTTTTCGACATAGACCGGGAAACCGGTGAAGTCATGCCCGTAGTGTGGGAAGTATCCGATGTCACGTCCCGCATCAAGCGGCTGCTCACCGGGGACAAGGACCTCGCCCGCCTCACGGTGCGCGGCGAGATAACGAACCTGTCCCGTTCATCCGCGGGGCACATCTATTTCAGCCTCAAGGATGATAAATCCCTTCTCAAATGCGTGGCGTTCCGGCGCGAAGCATCGCAGCTTACCGACAAGCCGGTCGACGGTGAATCGGCGCTCGCCACCGGAAGCATCGGCTTATACGACGCGGGGGGAAGCTATCAACTGTATGTCACCGAGTTGATACTTGCCGGTAAGGGGGAGCTTTATCTCGCGTTCGAAAGGCTCAAGAAGAAACTCCAGGCCGAAGGGTTGTTCGATGAAGTCCGCAAGAAGCCGCTTCCGGTATTCCCCCGGCGGGTCGGAATAGTCACAAGCCCCACGGGAGCGGCGGTACGCGATATCCTCCGCGTGTCGGGCGAACTCTCCCCTCACGTGCAGCTTGTCATTTCCCCCGCGCTCGTACAAGGCGACACCGCGCCGCGTTCGATAATCAAGGCGATGGACCGGCTGGAAAAACTGGACGGCATCGAGATGATAATCCTCGCGCGCGGCGGCGGAAGTTTCGAGGATCTGAACTGCTTCAACGATGAAGCGCTCGCGCGGCGCATCGCATCGTGCAAGCTGCCCACCGTAAGCGCCGTCGGCCATGAGGTCGATTTCACCATCGCGGATTTCGTCGCCGATTTCCGCGCCCCCACTCCCACCGGCGCGGCGCAGATGGTGCTTCCGAACAGGGACGACCTTCGCACCGAAGTAGATTCGCATATCGGCGATATTGCGCGTATCATCGGCAACGGCATCGCAGTGAGTAAGCGCGAGCTCGCGACATACGCCGCGAGATTGAATATTTTCAAACCTTCCGAGAGAATAGCGGGCGCGCGCCAGCGGGTTGACGATGTCACATCGCGGCTGCTCAGGGAGATGGCGTCCCGCATCGGGCGCATCAAGGCCGAGTTGAAAGGGACGATGTCACGCGTACGCGCGCTCGACCCGGCGGCCGTGCTGTCGAGGGGCTACGCGATAGCGCTCGGTCCCGACGGCGCGGTGCTGTCGGATGCCGCATCGGTGAAAGCCGGCGATGACATTTCGCTAAAACTCAAGAAAGGTGAAATCCGTGCGGAAGTGAAGGAATCGCGCAAGGAGAAATAGAATGGCAACCGGAAAGGAAATGGATAAACCGCGCAAGGAAATCGCGAAACTCAAATTCGAAGAATCCCTTGAACGGCTCGAGCAAATAGTCGAAAGGCTCGAATCGGAAGAGGTCGATCTCGAGGGTTCGCTCAAGCTCTATGACGAAGCGAAACTATTGGGGGAACATTGCGGGAAGCTTCTCGACGACGCCGAGGAAAGGGTCAAGGCCGTTGACGATTCCGGTACGACGACCGATTTCGAGTGAGGACATCGATTGAACAATCCTGATATAAGCTGGCATGCGATCCTGGTGAACGAGCCTTTCTGGATAGCATTGTCGGCATGGCTTATCAGCGCCATATTGAAAGTGCTCATAACTCTCGTTACCGACAGGCGGCTGGTGCTTGAACGGTTCCTCGGGACCGGCGGTATGCCGAGCACGCACACATCGCCCGTCCTCGCCCTTACCACGATACTCGGCATCCTTTACGGCCTGGACCACCCCTATTTCACGATAGGGCTCCTCCTGTCATTTATCGTCATGTATGACGCCACGAACCTGCGGCAGGAATCCGGGAAACATGCCATGGCCATCAATATACTTTTCGAGGAACTGGCCTCGGGCGGAATCCACAAGGAGAAATGGAAGAAGATGCAGGAGCTTTTAGGGCACACATACCTCGAAGTCGCCGTGGGTGCGGCGGTCGGTGTGCTCACCGCGCTCATCGGCCATCACCTCTGGGTCCATTTCTTCGGATTGCATACGATTACCGGCTGAGTATTGACAGGCCCCTGTCCCATGTAAATATCTACAATTCATCTCCTCGCGGCAAACCCGGCATGGCTCCCATGCGGGTGACGCTTATCGCCGCCGCTTCCCCTG
>CAZSPL010000209.1:0-6808 GCA_964608735.1 uncultured Planctomycetota bacterium
AGAGTTTCGAGAAAATTAAGGCCAGCACCCGGGCTCAATTCCCTTTTATGACTCGCATAATAAGGATTCTCGAGTTACCAGTATTCATAAAACCCGCAATAAAGGACGAACTGACCACTCTGAAATAAGGCCCAAAAATCGAAATGCTCCCAGAAGCTCACAGATTGAGATATTTTATCCTTGTCTATTTTAAGCTCTCCCTTTGGACCAATATGAGGATAATCCCACCCGCGCACAGCTACAGCACATTTACTGATTAATGGGAATAATATCGATATATCAGAAACATGGTTCGCCAAATAATTAGCTGGCCTTATAATTACTTCCCAATATCCACGGCTCTTAATTTTATCAATGATTTCGCTCAAATCCTTTCCCTTTCTTCTTCGAAATTCTTCGCATCCACATTCGTGTCTAAGGGCATAATCGTTAAGCCAGCCTGATGAGCTTTTGCAACATATTGTCTCAACAACTTATCGGTTGTTATACTTATCAAGTCACGCATATCCTGTGCTGTTGATATATCACAGCTTTCCGGTTTATGGCGGGGCCTGATATATAATGCGCCTTTCCTCAATATAGGCCGTTCCTCGCCTTTCTGAAAATCTTTCTTACAGAATATAGGTGTCTCCTCAAATTGGATTACTTCTATTAATATTACAAGATTATCATTGTATGCGACGTGTTCATATTGAAAGCTAACGCTAGGGTCAGCGTATTCTGAAACGATTGAGCTTAATTGATCAAACGACCATGTTTTCAAATTATCTGGGTCGATACCATTCTTATAGACAATCTTGTCCTTTTCCTCAAAACCAACGATTATATAGCCGCCATCCCGTAAGTTAGACATCGCTAGCATAGCCCGTATGATCTTGGCAATGAAGGGATTTTTCTTATCTAACTTGCAAGAGGGTTTAAATTCAAGGTTCCGCCGTTCGTGCTCAGCGTGTAGCAATTCATCGAGTAAGTCTGCCGAAAATACCGCCATTACTTCGCTCCATTAGAGATCTATACCTTAGTAACTCACTTCTTCCTCTGGAAATTAGGGACAGTCACCAATTATACTCGGCAATATTATTATGCTACATTTTAAACCACTACTTCTTCCTCTGAAACGGAGCCTTGATCCCTCGGCTGACCTTCCGCGCGCCTTCGGCTATCGCGCCGGTGATGCTCTTGGCGCGTCGCGACGCCATTTCGTAATTCCGCTGCGCCTGCTGGTTGTTGGGATCGATCTCCAACGCTTTCTTGAATGCCTTCCACGCCTGTGAGAAGAGCGATTCGCGGTAATAGAACGACCCGAGCGCGACATAGGGGTCGGCCGAATTCCCGCCGAGCGCGACGGCGGTTTCGAATTCAATCGATGCGCGACGTATCTGCCCCTTCTGGTAATAAATCTCCCCGAGTTTGATATGCCCGTCGACGAAATTGGGGAACATTTCCATGGCCTGGTTCAAGTGATGCAGCGCGACATCGAGCGCGCCTTTTCCCTGGTACGCAAGGGCTATCTGGAAATTCAGGCTGAACGCGTCGGGGCTGATTTCAAGCCCTTTCTGGAATTCCTGTATCGCCTTGTCATACAGCCCGCTCTCCATGAACGCGGTGCCCTTGGTGATGTAGTGATGCACCACCGGCTCGCTGGCGAACCGCCCCGTATGCACGATGGCGCCTTCCTGTATGTCGCCGAATTGTATGACCTCCACGGCCATGGCTTCCTTGTCGTGACCGGTGCCCTTGTAGCGCGACGCGGCGAGGCTGATGATACGCTCGCAGGCTTCCTGGCTGTCTATGGTAGAGAGCACGGTATTTTTTAATTCGATATCGGCGAGGGCCCTTCCGAGGTCGCCCGTGCCCATGACGAGGATGTCCCCGGCCCTGAGGTGGCGTTCGGTGGACTCGACCTTCACGGTCAGGTCCTTACCCATTATGCGTATTTCCGTCGGACGGCGCATGAATGTGCGGATGTTCCCACCGCGGAATAAATAAGCGAAGCCGGTGCCGACGCGGCTGAGGTGCAGGCGGTTCTTTGTGATTATCGCGAGGATGATTTCGGCGCCGACCATCCCGAGGCGGTTCAGCCTGAATGCTTCCTGGTTCAGCACGCCGTTGGCTTTCTGTATTGCCTGCTCGGCGAGTACGCTGGGGCTTTCGAGGAGATCGATACCGGAGAGATAGCTGAGGGAGAATATATCCTCGAAAACCTGCATTGCGAGGCGCTCGGCGTTGCGCGCTTCATCTTCGGTGCCATGCCCCTTGCATATCGCGCAGAAGCCGCGTATGCCGGTGGAGTTGGAGGGTATCCGCATCACGAGCTGCGCGCGGTCCTCGGTGGCGGTGTCGACCACGGTGCGCCAGCTCGCTTTTCCGGCGAGGAAACTGAGCACCGTATCTTCCTTGTCGCGTCCGCTTATCTGCGACAGGTAGTCGTCGATGTCATCGAGCATGTCCTGGTAGGAGTCGTAGCGAGATGTGAGGTCCTTAACGATGCATTTCCTGATGATGCGCCGCATTTCGTCGCTTATCTGTGTGGCGTTGAGTTCCTCGGGTTCGCTGCTGAACACCTGCATCCTGCTGACATCCACCTGTTCGCCGCCGAAGAGGTCCTTCCCCGTGAGGAGGAAATATATCAACAGGCCGATCGCATAAATATCGACGGCGAATGTTATCGTGCCGATGCCGGTAATCTGTTCGGGAGCCAGGTATGATGGGCTGTTCAGCTTGTAAATATCGTCGAACATGGCGCGCCTTTCGAATCCGGCAAGCTTAATCCGAAGGCTGGGCTTGTCTACGACGAGCAGCGTACGCGGGGAAAGGGAGCCGAAATAGTCGAGCCCGTTCGTCCGCAGGTATTGCATGGCCTCTATCATCTGCTTGACAAGTTCAAGGGTGGTCTCTTCATCGAAGGGGCCGTTCTCAGCCACGTAGTTTTCGAGGAACTGGGTGCGGAATTCGGTGGCGACGAAATATGCGCCCTTGTCGCGGCCATATCCGAGATGGCGCATGATGTTGGGATGGTCGTATGTCGAAACCTGGCGCATGACTTCGCTGAATTTATCGGTAAGCTCCTTCGTTTTCCCGAGCTTGTAGAACCAGAGGAGCACGCCGGTCTCGGTCTGCAGGTGGTTGCCGCGATAGAGGTTGGCATCATCGAGGTCCATCAGTTTTTCCTCGATGAGATATTTTCCCTTGATGGGAGTGCCGACATCGATAAGCTGCGCTGCAAGGCCGCCCGTGTCCTTGCCGATGAGCGAGGAGATGTCATCCATCAGGCCCTGGTAATCCTGGTATCGTTTTGCCGGGTCTTTCTCGAGCATCCGGGCGATGATGTCATGGAAAACGAGGGGTATCTGTTTGTGTTCCCGTATCACCGGCAGCGCGTCCTTGGTGCGATGCGCTTCCATCACGGCGGCGGGGTCGGTCGATTCGAACGGCGGATGCCCGGTGACGAGTCGGAAGAGGATGCATCCGAGGGAATAGATGTCGGCCCTGAAATCGATATCGGGCTCGTCGTCTATCACCTCGGGCGCCTGGTATTCATACGCCGACGAGTAGCTTCCCATCAACCGGGTGATGACGCGGCTTGCCTCCTCGAGCCTGAAATCGCGGAGGATGATATCTTCGCCCTGCGGGTTTACGAGCAGATTCGAGGGCTGGAGTTCCTGGTGCGCTTTGCACAGGCCCTTTTCGAGGAGGTAATCGAGCGTAGAAGCGGCTTTCATGACGACGCGCAGTGCCTGTTCGGGGGGGATGGTGTTGTTTTCGGCGAGTATCTGGTCGAGGCTCATCGGGACATATTCGTAGACGAGGAAGAAATGGTCCTTGTGCCATCCGGATGTAACGAGGTCTACGACGAACGGGTACCTTATCTGCACCTGCTGGTAGAGGTCTTTCTTTATCGCGCGTATGAAATCCTGGTCGGAGCTGATTTTTTTATCATAAATCTTGACCGTGACGAACTTGTCGTGCCCTATCTCGACTCCTTTGTAAACCTGTGAGAACTGCCCGCCGCCGAGTTCCTCGACGAGCTCGAAGCGTTTTTCGAGTATTTCGCCCACCCAGCTTCCTTCGGGCTTCACGCGTTTGAAGCTCACCCCGGCGAATGCATAGGAGAGGGCTTCGCGCAGTTCATCGATATTGGCATATCTCTTTGTGGGGTCTTTCTTCAGGCACCTGATGAGGATTTCCTTGACCACATCGGGTATCTGCTGGTAGTAGGTGATAAGTTTTTCGGGGCCGGCATAGACCGCCTGATAGCGGAGTTTCTCTTCGTCGGAGCCGTGAAATATCGGGAAGCCCGCGAGCATGTGATAGAGGAGCATGCCGATCTGGTAGATGTCGGTCGTCTCGGTCAGGTCGCTGTATCGCAGCACCTGTTCGGGGGCGAGATAGCGGGGGTCTTCCCAGTCCTTGCGGTCGGTTTCCGGCAGGTATTGCATGGGCTGGGCGACCCAGTGGTCGGTAAGCTTCACCTGGGTGAGGTCTTCGTTGATGAGGATATTCGAGGGCTTGATATCGAGATGCGGCCCGACATCTTCACCGTATGCATGCGCGAGGCCTTCGCAAATCTTGACAGTGATGGAGAGTGCGGCGGCGATGTCGCAGGTTTCATTTTCCTGGAGGTATTCCTTGAGCGATGATGGCATCCACTCGTAGGCGACATAGAGCCTGTCGTTCTTCTTGCCGGTTTCGAAAACCCTCACGAGGTTATCATGCTCAATGAACCTGAAGCGGGTGGCGAGGCTGTCGGACGCGCTGACGAAGTCCGCGTTGTTTCCATAGGGTTCCTTGAAGATCTTGATCGCGCCATCGCGTCCGGACATCTGGTCGGAGCCTTTGTAAATCAGGGAAGCCTGGCTTGAGCGGTAACGGTCATGCGGTTCGAACATCGCGGGATCCTCCCAACGTTTCTCACCTTAAGCGTAAGGGTGTTTCGACAACGGTTACGATTATATGGGGGGGCAAAAGGTTCGTCAATCGCGATAATTCGGCGATTTGGGGCAAAATGGCTTAAACGCGCGGTATCCGGCTTGCGTCAGGGCAGGGTGTGTGGGAAAATCAGTAAGGGAAAACTCGTATCCTTGATGATATTATTGTGCGGGACATGCAATGTGCGGGCTCAATGAAATAACGGTGCTCCTTCTTGCGCAGTCCGGTGTCGACAAGCCGCCGAACTATATCCTCATCGGCGTGATTCTGGTTATCATTCTCGTGCTCGTCGTCTCGGCGGTGATCAAGATACGCAAGATGACGCAGTATGATCTCGACGGTTCATACGGCGGCGGGGGCGGGCTGAGCAGGATCTTCCGCCATAAGAAGCTGAAGAAGTACGACCGCGACGGGCTGATAAGGGGCAGGGCGAGGATGTTCGAGGATGCGGAGCTGAAGATGCTTCTCGACGCCGGGAAGGTGAGCGAGGCGGCAAAATATTTGACCGGGGTGCTGAAGACGGCGAAGGAAGCCGGGGATAAGCATACGAGGCGGAGATACGAGGGCTATTACAAGGAATTAATCGAGATTTACGATGAGAAGGAACTCGAAATCCACGGGGGCAAGGCGATACATTCGAAGAAGTAATATGAACTGCTCAACATTTCCTCAGAATTGTATCCTAAATGCGTAGATAATCAGGAATAAGAGGGCGTATGAAGCGGCGTTGGAAGCGAGGACTCCCTGCCACTTCCTTCCGCCTTCAAGAAGCAATGCGAATGGAAGTCCTTCATATATCAATGTAGCGCCGAAGGAAATAGGAAAGATAAAGTTCATGTCGTCGTGTTGCGAAAGCCCGTAGATAAAAAATTCGCGATGGTATGCGAGCAGTATGACAGCCGAAATGAAAACCGCAAGAAATCCGATGGCGGAGTACCATAGTGGAAACAGCTTGCCTTTCAAGGCGACTGATAAAATAAAAATAGCTGCGATGGGGAGAAATATACCGTAGCAGATGGAATCGGCGCTTTCCTGGACGAAGATTAAATCGCCGAAAATGGTTGAGGCGATATTCACAATGAGAAATGACCAAAACGTTCGCTTCCATGCCACTTTATTTATCGATATGAAGACTGCTGTTTCAACAATGGAAATGAATACCACGAGGAGAAAAAGCCCGGGGTCGAACAATTTATTGTGCCTGACCTCGGAGCTTTGTGCCGGTGAAATATGGCTAAATGCCGGGCCGGCAACCGGGTTCGCGAACGCGAAACAGTCTATGAGAAATAAGACCGTATAGAGGACAATCGAAAAAGCAATCAGCTTGGGAAGCATTCCTTTGGAGATGACTTTGTTAAGCATGTTTGGCCTCCCCCGCGCCTCGCCCCGGTAGTGGTTCACAAAGAATCCAACACAAGAATCAGCCTATCTAGTTGAACCATGTTCTAAGAGCCACTGGGAGACCACAGCGTTCAATTTAAGGAAAAAAACAACCAGTAGTCGGGCCGCAATCTTTACATTGAGGGCTTCCTACTCCTTCTCTCTTACCGCATCCCTAATGGCATCGAGGATTTCCTCGGGGCCGTGGCCGAGGGTCATCATGCCGCGGAGGAATCCGCGTATGAGTTTATCCGTCTGGCGTTTCGTTTCGGTTTTCGAATATTCCGCGCCGATGTTTTCAGACACGAAACTCCCCACGCCACGCTGGGTTGTGATTATCCCAAGATGTTCCAGTTCGAGGAACGCGCGGCTCACGGTGTTCGGGTTGATCATGAGATCGACCGCCACCTGTCGTACCGTGGGCATCTTGTCGCCCGGCTTGATACGCCCGGAAGCGATCATCTCCTTGACCTTTTCGACTATCTGAACGTAGATAGGT
>CAZSPL010000210.1:0-6797 GCA_964608735.1 uncultured Planctomycetota bacterium
TAAAACTCACGCATTTCGTGCCCATTACTTCCTATTCATAGAAAACCCACTCGGCCATCATTCAACATACTAAGAGAGGATGATTGTCTTGTCAAGCTCCGATTTTTCTGAAGCTAATTATCGGTCGACTTTAACTGCTCTCGAAGGCTGACTGATTTCCTGGAATAAAAAGAGCGGCGGGCGAAATGCCCGCCGCGCTGCCTTATGGAGAAGCGACACCGTCTTGCAAGTTTATTACCAGCTCGGCATCAGCGACGCCGCCAAGTTGCCCTGGTTATACAGGTTCCTGTGAAACTTGGGCCACGGAAGCAGGTCGACCGATCCCGGGATTGCCTTGTTTGTCGTGATTGCGAATATGGTACGTTCTTCCGTACCGAAAACGATATCGATATAGCCGTCGTGGTTGACATCCCCGATCGCCGGGGTCGTGGTGACCGCGCCGGCGAGGCTTGTAGCGAACGAGCCAAGGATGAGGCCGTCGTCGCCGTTGTATATCCTCAGATGCATGTCGGCCGAGCCCGCGATGACATCGAGTTTACCGTCGCCGGTGACATCGGCGATTATCGGCGATGTCGGTACCACGGGATCGCCTTCAGCCATCCACATCAGGCTGCCGTCGACGCCGTTGAATGCGAATATACCGGCGACGCGTCCGCTTATGACGACATCAGCCCTGCCGTCGCCGCTCAAATCCGCCAGCGCCGGGTCGGTTTCGAAATCGATCCCCATACCGTCCACCGACCAGATAAGCGAGCCGTCGGAACCGTCGAGAACATAAAGCCCAAACGGTGTCCCGATTACCAAGTCGCTGATCCCGTCGTCGTTAAATGCGGCCATGGCGGGTGAGCCGGTCATTGATGTCGTTCCGAGGTTAGTCGTCCAGAGGTCATTTGCGGATGTCCCGCTTACACCGGCCACATTGCCCCCCGCGCATACGGCGACATCGACATATTCGTCGGTATTCAAATATGCCAGCGCAGGTGTGGCGAAAATGGGCGTCCCGGCATTGTAGGTGGCGAAGTTGCTCAATGACGCTATCGACAGGCCGTAGACCTTGCCGTCGGTCGATGCGATGAACACATCGGGTTTGCCGTTTTCGTCGAAATCAACAATGACGGGCGATGCCTCGATGACATTCTGCGTCTGGAAAGTGCCGAGCACCGTGCCGTTCGTGCCGCGGATGCCGTAGAGTTTGCCGTCACCCGCGCCGATGACGACATCGGGAAGGCCGTCGAGGTTGATGTCCACCATCGCGGGGGAACCGACCACGCTTCCGCCGGTCATCTGGTACCACCCGATGTCGCCGGTGGAGCCGTCGACGGCGTAGACCCTGCCGTCATCGGAGCCGAAAATGACATCCTGGTCCTGGTCGCCGTCGACATCCACGACGGCGGGATTCGAATTGATCTCGGCCGCGACGGTCCTGGCCCAAAGGAGCTGAAGCGCCTGTGGCGTGCCGGTGCGGAAGTTGACATTGTTGCCGACATTGCCCGCCTGGTCGCCGGCGCGTACGCCGAAAACATATTCGATGCCGTTTGTAAGCGGCGCGATGGTATAATGCGCGGCCCCGGTGACGGTCACATAGTCGCCGTCATAGGGGCTTGATGTTTCGGAATAATAGAGGTAATACTCGACTTCGCAGGATGGGTCGAGGGCGAGGTCGTGGTAAACGACGGCCCTTCCCGCGCCGATGGCGACATTGGTGATGCCCACCTTGTCGATCCATACGGGCGGGTCGTTATCCTCGACAACATCCGCTTCGACATAATCGTAAAGGTCATATTTACTCACTGAATCAATCGCCCTGATGGGAATATGGTATGTCCCCAGTTCCGGCAAGGAGTAGCCCATCCCTGGTTCGTACTCGTGATGCCCCTTCCAGAGGCCGTCGACATCGAGGGCGAGGGGGAATTCGATGTTGCCGGGTCCGAACGGCGAGAGGTCGACACAGACGCACGATACGTCATCCTGCCAATCCACGACGCCGACCTCGAGATCGACGGACCATCCCGTATCATATATATCGCCCGAGAGGTTGATTTCATCGAAATACAACGGGTCCTTGGAATTGAACGGGAACGATGCCTCCACGGCGAACTCTATCTGGAAATTCATCGGTGTCGGCATGACGATCTGGACTTCCTCGTTCAATGTCGCGCCGGCGGAGAATTCCCAGGCGTCGCCGCCCTCGTTCCAGTAGATGAACGGATTTATATCTTTCGGGTCGGAATCGTCGAAGCGTTTGGTGTAACCGTCGGGATTCGCGACGGTGTGAGTCGCGGGATCATCGAGGAACAGTATCCCCCGCACATCATAGGCGGTTAATTCACTCGGGTTGTGGATGGCGATATCGAGCGACAGGATGCGCGTGACGGGGTCCCATCCGAGCACCGTGCCCGATACGCAGTCGTCGCACAGCGGCGGGAGAAGATAGCCGGTGACATCGACATGAGGTTCGGCAATCCTGTTGTTCAGGACATTCACGAGCATATCCTCGACGTCGATGTAGAGGTCATATGTCCCCCACGGCGTGTCATCGTCGGCTTCAAGGCTGGATGAATCGGGTATAACGGGATTCAACAGCCCGCCCTTGGTAGACGAACATCCGATGAACGCCACGAGGATGATTACGAAAGATATAAACACGATGTCCCTGAGTCTCATCATTCACCTCAAACACAATAGCCCCTACCCTTTGGCATTAGTATCAGAAAGATGTGGTTAATGATTATTTATCCATCTAAAGGATTCGGATAAAACCCGCATCAAAAGAGGGACACGCTTAAGATGACGCAAAGCCTGTGAATTGAGTTGAATGTGATTGAAATGCCGGGCACGGTCATCATTGCGGAAGGCGAGCCAGGTTGGATGCGCGCTCATGCAGGCGAGACGCCCGCACCACAATAAGGTAATCATCATGCAGGCGGGACGCCCGCACCACAATTGGAGCAATGCTCATGCAGGCAAGGGTGGGCGCGATAACGGTAGCCGGGTTCTTCATTGTGGTGCGGGCATTGTGGTGCGGGCGTCCCGCCTGCATGGGGTGTAAAATTCCTGGAAAATTTTCCGCTTATTTGAACCGATTCGCACACCGGCGACTCTTAATCATCAAAGTTATAACCTCAGGGAGTGAGGTGGGCGTATTGGTGGCAACGCGCCTTAGCAAATAGCGGGTGCGTTGTCCGGAGTCATAAAATACAATACCGCTCTACGATATAGACCAAACCTCCTCACTTTGATTATCCTCATACCCCTGCACCCGGCCATGCCGGGTTTTTTATGCTATTATTCCGCTTCCTATACAAGGCTGGTGGTTCAAATGGCCGAAAATCTTGTGGATATCCTTCGCGGAGGTCTCGTCGAATCGAGGCACATCGGCGATATCGCCGTCGCGGATGGTTCCGGCGCACTCATTGCGCGGATAGGTGATGAGGCGCGGAAAACGTTCACGCGTTCGGCTATAAAATCGTGGCAGGCGCTGGCGCTTTTCTCGAACTGGCCGGAAGCCCGTGAGATGTTTACCGTCGAAGAGCGCGGCGTTATGCTCGCAAGCCACAACGGCGAGCCGAGGCATATCGAAGCCGTGAAATCCATACTCGCGAAGTCCGGCCTCAGCGAGAGCGACCTGAAATGCGGAATTCATCCGCCGATCCACCAGGATACTTACCACGAGATGCTCCGCCGCGGCGAAGAGCCGGGGCAGCTTCACTGCAACTGCTCCGGCAAGCACGCGGGGATGCTTACCCTCTGCAAACACATGGGATGGGACACTGCGGGATACCTGGAATACACGCATCCCGTGCAGGTGGAGATCCTCAAGGTCATAGAGAAGCTGACAGGAGTCCCCGCGCCGGATATCGATGTGACCATGGACAATTGCTCGGTGCCGACGTTCTACCTCGCGCTGAATGACCTGGCGAAAGGCATGGCACGGCTGACATCGCCGGAGAAGTATTTCAGCGGCGATAAGAATTTCCTCGAAGCGTGCAGGCTGGCCACCGGGACATTCCACCCGGCGGCGTATTACATCGCGGGCACCGGACGTTTCTGCACCGATTTCAACGGCGCGGGCGGGGGAAGATTTGTCGGGAAGGTCGGCGGCGAAGGGGTTTACCTCGCGGCGCTCCCGGGAAGGGATATCGGCATCGCGCTGAAGGTTGACGATGGCGACCGGGCGTCGAGAGCCTACGGGCCGATAATCGTCGAAATCGTGAAGCAGCTTGGCGGTTTGACGGAAGAAGATAAAGAGAAGTTGAAGGCCTATCACAACGCGCCTATTTACAACTTCAGGAATATAAATATCGGGATGATTACCTGCGTCTTCAAGCTTGAATTCAAGACGTTCGACGGGCGATTCAAGGAGCAGGATGCACGGATGAAATGTCCTTCAAGCAATATGTGAGTTGGAATAGTCAGGGTGGCACGGACGAGCGGTAGCCAATTCGAAAGAAGCTGCCATCTCAATGAAGCTCGCCCGTGTCCTTCTTATTTGTCTGTAGTATATAGATTGGGTGTCAGTAAGACACGGGTGAGCTCGAAGACTCGCTCATCCGTGCCACCCGTAATAAGTACTTTGTAGCTCTGTAGCATCCACTTGTGGGTGCCGCGCACTTTAGTGCGCGATGTGATTTAAATTTCCACTATCCCGCGGCGATGCTTCCCGCGCGGAAGAGCATCGGCGGTATGCACAGCGACGGCGACGGCTTCTGCCATCCCCTGCCGACCTCGGCGAGATTATCTTTCAGCCATTCGAATATATTCCCCGCCAGCATGCAATCCTTGAGGCGTCCCACGATGGCGCCGTCCTCGACGAGCCATCCCATGTCGATGTTCACGCTGAAATCCCCGCTGAACGGCGATGATGTGTGCGCGCCCATTATCTGGTCGACGATGATCCCCTTCTTCATTCCGGCGACAAGCTCGGAGTAGTCCTTTTCCCCTTCCTTCACGAAGAGGGTGCTCGCCGACGCGCGCGGCTCGGCGCCGGTACCCTGCCGGAATGCGTTGCCGGTGGGAGCAACCCCGAGCTTGGCGGCGGAGAAGAGGTCGTTGACGAATACTTTCAGGATTCCCCCCTCGATGATCGGTTTCGTGCCCGACGGTGTCCCCTCGTCATCGAACGGTTGCGAGCCGATATATCCCGCCTTGAGTGGGTCATCGACGAGTTCGAACCGTTCATCGGAGACCTTCCCGCCGAGCTTGTCCTTCCACGGGCTGTAACCCTTAAGCACCGCGCGGGCGTTTATACCGAGTGAAAGCGGATTCATGATGCCCGTAGCCTTGGGCATGAGAAGGATCTCATATTCCCCGGTAGCGGCTTTGGCATCGTGCACGCAGTTCTTGAGCTTGTCTATCACGCGCGCGCTGAGGTTTTCGAATCCGTCGGATGGCAGGCGTGTGGCGAAATCATATTCATATATTTCGAGAAACCCGGATTCATCGGCAAGCTGAGGAGCGATTTGCGCGCTTACGACGGTCCGCTGATACTGGCCATGTCCGCCCTTCGAATTGATGAGAAACACGCTTTCGACCTGCGTATCGACACCCGCTTCGTTGAGGAATTTCGGGTCGTGCTTGCGGACATTCTCCACGAGCTTGCGGCCCATCGCAACGAGGTCGGCGGGCGTGAGTGCGGCGATAGCGGGATCGTGCGTCTCGACGGCGGCGCTTCCGAAATCCACCGGCAGCTCTATTTCGTGTATTCCGCCTTCATTCGCGAGGTCGGCGACGGCATCGACGATGTCACCGGCGGAACCGAGGTCCGATGTGACATAGAAGCCCATCTTCCCGCCGAGGAACCCGCGTATGGCGGCCGCCCGCGAGCCCTTTCCCTGGCTCGTCTTGAGTTTGTTCGACGCGAACTTCGCTTCCTTCGACTCGGCCTCGACATAGCACACCTCGCACGCGTCGAGTTTGCCTTTCGATGCCTTGATAATCTGTTCGGCGATACTCGTATCCATGCTGTTTACCTTCGACATTTAATCCCCTCCCACTACGCAATTCCGGATTCGTATGTGCGCGCCTCCGCACCCGGTGGGAAGCCCCGACTGGTCGCTCTTGCCGCATCCGCCGGCGTCATCCCAGCCTTCATCGGAGGCTATCATGTCAATATTTTCGAGTGTCTTGAAAAGGTTGCCCGAGATCGAGACATTCCTGAGGCGCCTGCCGACTTTACCGTTGACGATTTCGAATCCCTCGGCAGCGCCGAATGTGAACTGCTCGAAATTAGTCTGCCCGCCGTGGCTCCGCTGGGCGTAGATGCCGTAATCGATTCCCGCGAGCATCTCATCGAAAGTCGATTTACCCGGCTCGATGGCGGTATTTGTCATGCGCACGATGGGGGCGTATGCATAGGAGACGGCACGGGCGTTGCCTGTGACGGCCTCGCCCATCTTCGCGGCGGTTTCGCGCGAATGCAGCCTTCCGGTGAGGATCCCGTCCTTTATAAGATAGGTCTTCGTACACGGGGTGCCTTCATCGTCATATTTCAGGCTCCCGGCATGATCGGGCACGCGTCCGCCGTCGTAGATGTTCAGTATCGGGCGGCCCATCTTCTTGCCGAGGACGAGAATCTCCTGCCATCCGGGGTTTTCATAGACGAAATCACTCTCCGACATATGCCCGAACGCCTCGTGGATGAAAACGCCGGCAAGCTTGGGGTCGACGACGACGGTAAAGTTGCCCGCTTTCGCCGATGGCGCAGTGGCGGTCTCGATGGCTTTCCTCGCGGTATCCTCGCACAATTGCTCGCGCCCGGTAATCTCATCGTAGTTGGTCATTGAAGTCAGCGACTCGTA
>CAZSPL010000211.1:0-6616 GCA_964608735.1 uncultured Planctomycetota bacterium
CGACGACGATCGCATGAACGAAGCGCTGGACCGGATAATCAAGTTTGGATAAAATACATTCGATGTTTCGGGATATCCTTTTGACGAAATATAAAAAAAGCGCGGCTCCAGGGCCGCGTTTTTAAATCCAGATTGGGCGGTAACGCTACTCGTCTTCCCAGTCGCTGAAGTCGCCGAAGATATCAGGCTCATCGGCGGTGCTTTTTTCCGTCCAGACCGCTTTGCCGATGGTTTCATTCTGAATCGCCGTTTCGGGGAAGAAACCGTAGTCGCTGTTTACTCCGAGGCTTGATGCGCCATACGAGATATTCTCGACATTGCTGATGGTGATCCCCCAAGGTGTTGTATCAGACCAGGCAAGGTCGGCTGCATAAACCTCAACGGGGATATCAGCAATTTCGCCCGCTGAAATCCAGGCAAGATAACCTTCTTCTTCATGGCCTTGCGTATCTATCTTGATCGCCAATGTGGCAAGGCCATTGAAAGTTGACGCTCCTGAATTACTACTGACGATAGTTACATAGCATGCTGGGGGGTCCCCGTCGTTATAGTTCACAATACGGTATGTGTTCGTTACTTCCACCTCCACACCGTATGCAGAATCCCATTCCCATTCTTGAGAGGTGCCATTCCAGACTTCGCCCGTCTGCGTAAAACAGATGTGCGTGCATGCGCTGTTATCGGTCGTTGTAATGTTTTCTCTTGGCTCAATATCAATGTAGGGGAATACATTAAGAACAACATGTGGGGGCATACCATGAATCTTAAAGCCGGCATCGATCTCTTCAAGTTCATAGAAACCATTTTTGCCATCGTTATGCGATAACCTGCAGAACACTACAGTCGAGCTCCATCGATCGCCCCATTCTTGTTCGGATTTATGGCACTCATATTGCTCCCAAACAACGCCGACATAAGGGATAAAGGTGGTAATCTCGTTCTCAACAATGTAGTACTCATAGCCCTGATCAGCCAGATATGAGTCGACGCCGACATCAATTCGGGGTCTTTGGTTACAATAGCCGCCTTCCTCGTCGCTCAGAATCTCATAATCGCCGGGCCAATTTATAATATCATTCGCGCTTTCTTCCCCGCGCATGTAGCAGATGTCTCTTTCTTCAGCTGTCGTGTGCTCGAAATAGGTATAAACCACATGCAAGAAATCGCCATCGTCGGGGGTTCCCGCGTCATAAACAATATCCGGATGAAAATAGTGATCCCACTTCTCTGGGTCGGGGGGATTTATTTCTCCCGCCTGTACTAACTGGAAGTCAAGATTCATTGCGGTCTGTTCTTTATAACGGCAATGCCTGATCCTGTAGTGCACGTATTCCTGTCCGTTTGGAATCATTGTATATGTACCTCCAAGGAGGTATACGATATCGACAACTATCTTGTATCCTTCATCGATGTGTGCCGTAACTGCCGGGTAGATTTGCACCTCCGAATTCAAAGCAGTGTCTACCTGAATCGGAGTGCTGGAGTGGTCGACACCACCGCTATCACGATAACAGGCGCTGAAGAAGATGTCTGTATCACCCGGATCGACGCTGCCCTGGTAAGCAACGATCGTCCCATGATAGCTATTACCCTGTGGCACACCGGCCTTTTTGATATAACCCGCCCTGTTATAAGGGTGCCAGTAATGCCCCCATACGACGTTTGTAACATCGGCATTTTTCTCTCTCGCCGCCGAATCGGCAATGCCTTCATCCTCATCAACAACCGTCCATGAAAACATCCTTGACAAGCCGGCGTTTGAGAAATCATCGAGACCCGGCAAAGCCGGATTCGAACGCCCTTTACAACCATGCAAAGCCATAAAAATGAGGAACATCGACACCGCGAGAAGCAGGTGATTCTTGAATCCCATGCGCACCATAGCTGACTCATTCAAGTTCTGATTAGAATATCTTAAATTCCATAAAGATTCTACTCAGACCGAAGGGAAATGTCAAGATCTAACAACGGTTATTTTGGAAATATTTTCATAAGGATAGCTGATATCCTATTGGTAATTGTTCTCGCTAATCTCAATAAAAACCTCAACTGGCATATTACCACCAAGTGCCCCCGGGTGTAAGTTTTAACAGGTATGCATCATATGGCCCGCTTGAAGAGTGATAATCGACGCCATCCCCTGGTTTGAAATCTACATCATCGCCATCAAACCAACCGACTGAGAATGTAGAATCGTCCGGAGCGAGACAAGACCCAAGGCCATTGGCCTGAGGGTTGGCATCCGCCTTCAGAGTGTGCCACCATTGTAATTCGCCTTCAGGGCTATATCTCATGAAAGCGCGGCCCCAGTCATTGATATATACGTCATGATCGCTGTAAACTTCTATAAATCCGCCGAAGAGCGCCCAAGCTGCAAATGCGCCGTCGTATGTCCCACTTGGAAGATACCTGCAGACGAATCCGTTGTATATATCACTTTGGGGCGTTTGCTCATCTACCCCGGGACCAGGATCAAAATCAATCGTTTGGTGGAATTCACCGATGAAGTAAACGGAGCTTAAGCCATCAAATGCAATATCACGGCCGGCGGCTTGACTTCCCCATGCATAAGCCCAGATAAGAGCACCTGAGTTGTCGAGCTTGACGGCAAAAGCATCATATTCATCTGGCTCAATGGCGGTATATTCAAGCGTTCCGGGGCCAGGGTCGAAATCAATGGTTCCTTCAAATTCTCCAGTTAAGTAGACATCATCGACCTCATCAACCGCTACCGAAAAAATAACCATTCCATCTTCATCAACCTCGGGTTTGCCCTGCCAGGTATGGGCGAGGATATAGTCACCGTTATTTTTAAATTTACTTAAAAACGAACCATATTCCCCCGCGGTGCCCTGCAGGTCGACTCCCGGGCCGGGATCCAAATCTATTTCATCACCGAACCATCCGGAGACATAGATATTGTCGAGGGAATCGATTGAAAGACAATACGCCTCGTCTGATTGGGCACCTCCCCACGTGAGCGCCCACTGGAAAGAGCCTTCATTTGTGAGTTTGCAGACGAATGCATCCTGGCTTCCATTCGATGAATGCAAATCAACGTCTAAGCCGGGGTCGAAATCGGTTACACCCTTGTAATCACCGCAGACAATCAAGTTACCCAGGCTGTCTATTTCGATGTTAAGTAGTCTACTTGAACCATCGCCCTCGAAAGTCAGTACCCACTGGAAAACCGCGTTGGGATTGAATTTACTGATAAAGCCGCTTGCATTTCCCAAGCAGGCCCTTTCACAAACGCCCGGGCCCGGGTCGAAATCAGTTGCATCCCGGTAATCGCCGCAGACATAGATATTTCCAGTGCCATCAAGTGCAACGTCCCACGCATTCTCCTGATCGCTGCCACCCCAAGTCAAAGCCCAACCCGGAGGAGCATCGGGGCTGATGTTGAATGGGAGCTTGAAGTATGCGCTGAGGGGGATTCCGGGAAGAGCGCCGCCGTAGCCGGAAGCTTCTGAGCGGACTTCGATGTACATCTCGGCGATGCCGTTGTGAGTCGGGTTCTCATTGGTGAAGTCGAGTTCATAAGTGCTGTAATTTTCACCACCGCCTGTCGGTGTAAGCGCTTCGGCAAGCGGGATGCCGGAGGGCGAGTATGCATATACATGGTTCAACGACGCGCCGTAGCGGTCCCACACATCGATGGAGACTCGCAATTCGCCGCCTTGTAAATAAGTCTGATCGACATGGTAAAGGGAATTTTGAAGGATGGTCATCTCGACATAATATGCTTCATCGCGGTTCGCGGCGGGAGGGAAATCATCGGGGACATCGTACGGCGGCTCGCCATCGGGCTTCTTCCAGCACGCATCGACGGCGTAGTTGAACACAAGACCACCAGCCATGTCGATTGTGTAGTGGCGGATATTCTGCTTGCCTGCGGTAAACAATCCGCGATGCGCCGGGTAGAGCATAGTGAGTGGGTCGTCCTTCTCGAGATCGTCGGCGTAATATTTATATCCGTTCAATGTACAGTTGAAATCGGCCTGGGATGCGGGCGTGCCGAGCAGTCCGTCGATATAGTTGAAAAGCGTATCGCCGTGCGGGAATTCGGTCGGGTTCCACCATCGGGTGAAGCCGTCGGCGTTCAGCAGGCGCGTATCCCCTTCGCCGGCGATGATTAGGGATGGATCGTCGAACGCGGTTTCATTGCCATGCGTGAACACAATGCCGCACACATCGAAGCCGGTGTATTGCAGCCAGCCGGGAAACGGGCTTCGCAGTCCGATGTTGACATCGAGAATGTTGCCGGTAATTTTTACCGGTCCTTCGATGGTGAGAAGTATGAGCGCCGGGGGTTCGAGAAGCTTCAATGCGTTGAGATGCAAATCAGCGGCGCGCATGGGGATGACATCGACCGTTTCAGTCGCGGGATCGCAGATGAATGTGAACATCCCGAGCATGTTGTGAATGGAATGCGCGTCGCCAGAGATGATGCCGGGTTCTTCGTTGGATTGGCCTGGAATGGTCGGGGAGCTACTCGATGAACACCCTATCCCAAGCATCGTGAAGATGATGATCGAAAGCAGTCCTTGTAGCCTCATATTCCTCTCCCTAACTGCAAGTCTGCACTTGAATTATATCACAAAGTCTTGTTACCGCGTATTCTCTCGGTATCTTAAATCTGATTAGGTTCAAAAATGTGTAAAAGGAACAATTTCATTCCCGGCTTCAGAAAACCGGGCTACAGGAATGTTGAGGGAATTAATCATCCATGAATTCCATATGGACGCCGTCATCGCTTTCCCTGTCATCCTTGCCTTTCTTATCCCATTCTCTTTTATCAGCTTCCCGTTTGTCTATTTCGCGCCTTTCAGTTTTCCTGCGCGGGACGTCGTAGATGGATTCGGCATCGTCGATTTTTTTGTCGTATGCCCGGTAGCTCGCCTCCCTCTGTCTTGCTTTCATTTCGCGGCAGAGGCGTATCATCTTATGCTGGTATGCGCGGGCGTCGTCGAATTTACCCCGGGCGATCAATTTTTCGAGTTGGTCATCCTTGAAATGCGGCTCGGGAACAGCCTGGGCGGATTTGGTGGGCGGGGGAATTCCGGTGCTGCGTTCGGAGCGGCTCCTGGGATATGTCCACTTGCCGGTCATCGATTCCTGATCGTCCGTCCAACTTCCTGCTCGCTTGCCACGGAGTAATTTCGAAAGAAACAATATGAATCCCGCGATGAAGATTGCGTAGCATGAACAGCAGTAATATTCCTGGCACCCACATTGCATGGCTTGATACCGCCGACTCCGGCAGGCCAAATTGTAGCCAATAACCGGCAGTTTCGGAAGCACCGGTTCAATGCGTGGGTTTCCGATGATTTTCGGCTATAATGGGTATCCGGAAAGCTGACGCTGAATGCATATCGGGAGGATGCTTGGCCGATTCTCCGCAAATATCGATCGTCGTGCCGCTCTTCAACGAGGAAGAGGCGCTCGGCCTTTTGCACGAGCGGCTTACCGGTGTGCTCGCGGGAATGGGGAAGTCATACGAGATAGTCTATGTCGATGACGGCTCGACCGATTCATCGCCGAAAATCCTGCGCGGGATACATGGATCCGACAACCGCGTGAAGGTCGTGCGGTTCAGGCGGAATTTCGGCAAGTCCGCGGCATTGAGCTGCGGGTTCGAGGAAGCGAGCGGGGATGTCATATTCTCCATCGACGCCGACCTGCAGGACGACCCGGCGGAGATTCCGAATTTCCTCTCGAAGCTCGATGAGGGCTACGACCTGGTGAGCGGATGGAAAGCGCGCCGCCATGACCCATGGCTGAAAGTGGCGTCGTCGCGTTTCTTCAACTGGGTGGTACGTATCACCAGCGGGGTGAAGCTTCACGATTTCAACTGCGGATTCAAGGCATACAGGCGGGAGGTCGTTCGCGAAGTCGATATCTACGGCGACTTGCACCGCTACGTGCCGTTCCTCGCGGCGGCGCGCGGATTCAGGGTGGGGGAGATAAAGGTGAAGCATCACCCGCGGAAGCACGGGCGCAGCAAGTACGGCTGGGACCGCTACATGAAAGGCTTCCTCGATTTGCTGACGGCGACCGTAATCACCCGCTTCAGCCGCAAGCCGCTTCATTTCTTCGGCGGGTTCGGCGTGCTGTTCTTCTTCATCGGGTTCATCATCCTGGCATATTTGACCGTGCTGTGGTTCATCACGCATTCGATAGGCGGACGCCCGCTGCTTCAATTCGGGATGTTGCTGATGATTACCGGGCTGATACTCATCTCGATGGGGCTTATCGGCGAGATGATAATCTTCCACAGTCCGCACGGGAACATGGAATACCCGACCGACTACGTTCTATCCCACGATGACGACAACAGGGAGTGTTAGCCGTGGACGGCGCACCACGCGGGCCCGGAGTATGGGCGATAGTGCTCAATTACAACGGCGCGGATGTGCTCGGGGATTGCCTCAAGAGCCTCAGGCAACAGGATTATCCGGATCTCCACCGGGTGGTTGTGGATAATGCGTCCACCGACGGTTCAGCGAAGATCGCCGAGGAAGCGGAAGGCGTCGAGCTGATTCGCAACCCGGAGAATTTATTTTTTTCAGGCGGGAATAATAATGGAGAATTTCCTGATCAGTTTTTTCTCCCT
>CAZSPL010000212.1:0-6577 GCA_964608735.1 uncultured Planctomycetota bacterium
CAGACATCCTGCGCGAGTTGCTCGAACGCCATCTCCAGCACGAGGAATTTCCTCTTGGGATCCTTCGCGAGTTCGGTAAGCCTGTCATACGGAAACGGCCACAGGCTGATGGGGCGAAACATCCCAACCTTCTTTCCTTCCTCGCGCATCTTCTGGATGACAGTCTTCGCGATGCGCGCCACGATGCCGTACGCCACGACTATCAACTCCGAATCATCGCAATCGACATCCGCCCATACGACCTCTTCCTTGCGCATCTTCTCGAACTTTTCCTGCAGGTGCCAGTTGAATTTCTCCATATCTTCTGGAACGATTATCAAGCTGTAGAGCAGGTTCGGGTCGCGGTCTTTCGCTCCCGTACACGCCCACTCTTCCTTGGACGCGATATTGTTCACCTGTATCGGCATGTCCGTGAAATCGACCGTCTCCATCATCTGGCCGAGGATGCCGTCGCCGAGCACCATCACCGGCGAACGCCACTTGTCGGCCTTGTCGAACGCGCGGTACACAATCTCGCTCAGCTCCTGCACATTCTGCGGGCCGTAGACAAGGGTGTTGTAATCCCCATGCCCGCCGCCACGGGTGGCCTGGAGATAATCCCCCTGTGACGGGGCGATATTCCCCAGCCCGGGCCCGCCGCGCATGATGTTGACGATTACAGCGGGGACTTCGGTCGTCGCGATATACGATATCCCTTCCTGCATCAGCGAGATGCCGGGGGATGACGACGATGTCAGCACCCTCGCCCCGGCGCATCCCGCCCCGAACACCATGTTTATCGTGGCGACCTCGCTCTCGGTCTGTACGAAAGCGCGCCCTTCCTCGTTCATGCGGCGGCTCATGTATTCGGTAACTTCATTCTGCGGCGTGATCGGGTAGCCGAAATATGCCTGGCATCCCGCCCTGATGGCCGCTTCGCACAGGGCTTCATTGCCTTTCATCAAACGTATATCTCTCTTCAAGACTCTATCCTTCCTCGTGATTCGGAATAACCGTGCGCTATGCCGCGTCCGATTCATCCATCTTGAAAACCTCGATGGCGAGGTCGGGGCATATAAGCGCGCACATCTTGCATGCCGTGCATTTGCCCTCCGGGTCGCATTGCTCGATCGATTTGTAGCCGAATGCGTTTATCCGGTCGGACAGGCTCAGCAGTTTGAACGGGCATTGTTCAATGCATAGCCCGCAGCCCTTGCATGCATCTTCAATAACTTTTATCGTGCCTTTCAAAAGAATATCCTTTCGTGATATTTTTCACAATCAGCGGCCCCCCGGAGCAGCGTATATATTGTAATAGAAAAAACCGCGCCGCGCAAACCTTACACACTATTATTCATGGCCGCCCGTTTCCCGGGGCAAACTACCGCGCGGACGGCTATCCCAGGCTGACCAGAGTGCGGTCGAGGTCGACATTCTCCCCCTCGCGGCACAGGATCTGCTTCACCACCGCGTCGCGATGCGCGCAAAGTTCGTTCTCCATTTTCATCGCTTCGAGGACAATCAGCACCTGCCCTTCGGTGACCTTCTGCCCTTCCTTTATCTTTATCTCCACGATCTTGCCGGGGATCGGCGCGACAAGCTTGTCCTTCGACGCGCCCACCATCGTGGAGACCTTCCCGCCATGAAGCTTCCCCTTTCCCGGGAAATCGATAGTAAGTCCCGCCGGGGCGCCGTCGACCCAGACGCTCTTCGGGATTCCCCCCTCCCCATATTCGAATTCAATGCGGTGGGAACGTCCCGCGACTATCAGGCTCTTGTCGTATTCCTTCGCCCACGCCGGGCTTATGTCTATCTGCACCTTGCGGCCGTCGACGATGACCTGCCGCGGACGGTCGCCTTCATCCTCGATCTCTATCAAGTACCTTCGTCCGTTAAGTTCCACCGATACTCTCATTCATTCACCTCGGACGTTCGACCGCCTACTCCTTGCCCATCATCGATTGACGGCGCCCCGCGAGCTTCCACGGGTTGACGCCGTCCCGGAGCGCTTCCTGCTCGGTAAGGCGCGGCATGCTTCGCCGCGTCAGCAAATACACCTCGACCGCCGCCGCGATCGCCCCCACCTCGGTCTGCGGCATCATCGGTTTGGTGAGAATGTCGGTCTTGTTCTCGATATATGCCGTCGTGAAATCACCCGCCACGAACTCGGGGTCGCTCAGCACGCGCTTGTGGAATATCGCCGTCGTACTGACCCCTTCGATAGCAAGCTCTTCGAGGGCGCGGAGCATCTTGGCGATGGCGGTCTCGCGGCTCCCGGCATGCGCGATAAGCTTGGCGATGAGGCTGTCATACTCGCGCGGAATCATGTAGCCCGGATATATATGGCTGTCGACCCGTACTCCCTGGCCGGATGGGAAATGCACGAATTTCACTTCACCCGGTCCGGGAAGGAAATCGCGAAGGGGGTCCTCGGCGTTGATGCGGCATTCGAACGCCCATCCATGCGGGCAGATGTCGTCCTGCTCCAGTCCGATGCCGTCCCCCTGCGCTATCTCAACCTGTTTCTTTACCAGGTCGACGCCGCATATGGCCTCGGTAACCGGATGCTCCACCTGGATGCGGGTATTCATTTCCATGAAATAGAAATTCCCTTTCGAATCGCAGAGGAATTCCACCGTACCCGCCCCGGTATAGCCCACCGATTCCGCGACCGCCACCGCCGCCGCGCCCATGCGGCTTCGGAGGTCGTCCGTGAGAAACGATGACGGCGCTTCCTCGATAAGTTTCTGGTGGCGGCGCTGTATCGTGCATTCGCGCTCGTAAAGGTGAATCGCGTTCCCGGCGCCGTCGCCGAGAATCTGGAATTCGATATGCCGCGCATCCTGTATGTACCGTTCGAGATAGAGGGTGTCGTCGCCGAACGCCATCCGGGCTTCCATCTGCGCCGTCTGGAAACTGTTCTCCAGTTCGAGGTCGTTTCGCACTATTCGCATACCCCTTCCACCGCCGCCGCATGCGGCCTTGAGGATGAGCGGATAGCCGATGTTCAAGGCGAGTATCCGCGCCGCATCGATATCCTTCACCGCTTCTTCGCTCCCCGGGAGAATCGGCACCCCGGCGTCACGGGCGATCTGCTTCGCGACAATCTTGTCCCCCATGCTCCGCATGGTGGATGCGTCGGGGCCTATGAATGTGATGTGCGCCCGCTCGCAGGCCACCGGGAGCTCGGGATTCTCGGCGAGGAAACCATAGCCCGGATGCAGCGCGTCGGCCTTCACCTGCTTCGCCGCATTGATAACCTTCTCGATGCTCAGATACGATTCGCCGGGCTGCGCCGGCCCGATGAATACAGCTTCATCCGCGAGACGGACCGCGAGGCTCTCGCGGTCGACCTCGGAATATACCACGCATGCGCCGATGCCCATCTCCGAAAGGGTGCGGAGAATCCTCACGGCGATTTCGCCGCGATTGGCTATAAGTACTTTATTGATTTTCCTCGTTCTCATAGTTCTCTTCAATTTCAGCAACGTCTTTGCTTTCTTCATTCACGCTCGATTGCGGGGTGATGTCGAACAGCCGCGTATCACCCGCGCCCGCGATACGCTTGACCATACCCTCCGCGTGCCATGGCCTGAGTTCACTCGCCAGCGATGCATAGGCCGTCAAATACTGCTTACCCTTCAGAGGACGCAGATCGAGCCTGTAGCGTTCCGCCCCGGGAGTGGAATCGATCATTTCGCCGCCGAATACATCGATTATCGCCGGTAGAGAATACGCCGTCAGCTCGCGGTCGGCATGGATGGATATCGCCAGCGGCCAGTAATCGAATTCGACATATCGAAGGTCCCCCTCGCCGACAACGCCGCCGCTGCCGTCGTATTCAAGGTTGTCGAGTATCGCGTCGATGGTGTTCAGTGTCGACATGGTTTCGAGTTCGATGATGACATGCGTATATCCGAATTCCCTTAGCCGTTCGAGCATTTGTTCGGGATGCCGCGCGTCATCGAAATTCAGCCTCGGCTCAATAACTTCATGCGGTACGCTCAGATAGAATGTCCGCTCCCGCAGATACAAAACCTTGCTCCCGTCGGGAAGTTCCTCGTTCGCCTGGCGGAATACCTCGAAGTCATACCGCCGGTCGACGAGGTAGCGCATCTCGGGAACCTGCCCGATGATAACTTCCCGGCGCATCGTAAACTCCTCGCGCGCCTCGTTGATTTCAATCCCGAGCGGGACAAGCACCAGCACGATGAACGCGATGAACACATACCGCTTGACCGACAGGAACCGCATTCCCGACGCGACGCATATCGCCATGAGCATCTCGAAAGGCAGGAAATAGCGCGTCTGGAACGGTATCAGGAAGAATGCGTATATCGTGAACAGCCATGAGTAGATATAACACCATCTGACAACAGACCTGCGTATCGCGAACAGCCCGAAGATCGGGAACAGGCACAGGAACGGGTGGAAATAATTCAGGCTGAAGCGGTATGTCTTCGTCTGCAGAAATGTCAGGTCGCCGAGGTAGCGGATGAAATTCCACACCGTTTTCGGATGCCCCGCCTGCCCGGCCCATCGCGTGATGTCGTCATCGAGAAGCCGCTCGCCGGTAAGGGCGGTATGCAGAAACGGATGCACAGGATTGCCATAGCAAATGAGATTCCTGCCATACCACGGGAAGCCGATAATAACGATTATTATCAGGCCGTAAATCGCCCCACGGATGACCAGTTTTCTATCCAGCTTCGGTGAGCGAACCAGGTGCCAGAGGATGCTTACGGTGATGAATCCAACCCACAACAGCGCGTAGTATTTCCCGGCAACGCCGGTCCCGAGGAGCAGTCCCGCGAGCAAGGCGTCGGATGTACGGTGCGATTGCATCCAGTCGAATACGATATACAGCCCCACGAGCAGGAATGACGTCACCGCCATATCGACATAGCCCGCCCCTACAAGAAGCACCATGAATCCGAGGGCCGAGAATATCGCCGCCGCGAGCAGCCCGGTCTGCAAATCGAGATACCGCGAACAGAATTCGATAGTGAGAATCACGCCGAGAAGGCATATTGCCCAGTCAATCAGCGATGCGACCTGCTGCCCGGCGAGGGCGAAGCCGTCGAGGAAAAGCATCTCGACCGACATCGGGTATGCCGGGAACGGGTTGGGCGCGTAATCGAAGAACGAGCCGTGGTTGAGATAGAGCATGGGCATCAGGTAATGATGCCGCTCGGCGTCGAAGTTGATTATCGGGGCGAGCGCGCACATGCCGAGAAGTATCCACATCGCCGCTATCGCCATTATCAGGATTGTCTCCCCGATGGCGTATTGCGTGCGCTCTTTCATCCGCCCGCGCAGATGCCTGAGCAATCGCAGGTTGATGGGGATGAATACCGCCGCGAGGATGACGAATCCGATTTTCGCGCCGGTGCCGCACCACAGGTGAAGCCATCCCGCGATGGTCGTCAAAAATGACAGAATCGCAAATCCGCAAAGCATCCGGAGGCAGATATCCCTCAACGGGTTGGCGAGTTCAATTTTCAATGTGCGAAGAAAATATCCACCAAATCCAAGAGCGGCCCAGCATACGACTACAAACCACATCAAGGCCGCTATCGAATGCATTCTTTCCATCATCAAGCCTACACGGGAATATTACCGTGCTTCTTCGGCGGCAATGATTCGCGCTTGTTCGCGAACATTTCGAGCGCCTGGATAAGCTTCCACCGCGTCTCCTGCGGCTCGACCACCTCGTCGATGAAACCGCGCGACGCCGCGATGTACGGGTGGCTGAACTCCTCCTCGTACTCTTCGACAAGCTTCTGCCGGAACTCTTCCGGCTTCTTGGCCTTGGCCACTTCCTTGCGATACAAAATATTCACTGCGCCGCGAGAGCCCATCACCGCTATCTCCGCCGAGGGCCATGCGATGTTGTAATCCCCGCCAACGTGGCGCGACGACATCACGCAGTATGCCCCGCCGTAAGACTTCCGCGTAACCACCAGCAGCTTCGGTACCGTCGCCTCGCAGTATGCGTAGAGCATCTTCGCCCCGTGCCTGATGATGCCGCCCCATTCCTGCGCCTTGCCCGGAAGGAATCCCGGGACGTCCTCGAGGGTGACTATCGGTATGTTGAAACAGTCACAGGTGCGTATGAATCTCGCCGCCTTATCGGACGAATGTATGTCGAGGCACCCGGCGAGAACCTTGGGCTGGTTCGCGATGATGCCCACCACGCGTCCGCCGAGGGTCGCATACCCGACGATGATATTCTGCGCGAAGAACGGCTGCACTTCGAGGAACTCGCCGTTGTCGACTATCGCGAAGATAACGTCCTTCATGTCATACGGCTTGTTCGGCTCTTCAGGAACTATATGCCTCAGCGACATGTCCTCACGACGAGGGTCGTCATCGTTGGGATGATACGGCGGGTCTTCCATGTTGTTCTGCGGCAGATACCTCAGCAGGGCGCGTATCCCCATCAGCGCTTCTTCCTCGGATTCCGCCGCGAAATGCGCCACCCCCGATTTCTGCGCGTGGGTCATCGCGCCGCCGAGGTCCTCAAATGTCACATCCTCATTCAGGACTTCCTTTATCACGTCCGGGCCGGTGAGGAACATGTACGACGATTCTTTCA
>CAZSPL010000213.1:0-918 GCA_964608735.1 uncultured Planctomycetota bacterium
TGCGTGAACTGGCACGAATGCCGCGCGGTGGGCTGGTCGCGACGGTAACACACCCCCGGCGCGACGACCTGTATCGGCGGACGGCGCGACATCATCGTGCGTATCTGCACCGGCGATGTGTGCGACCGAAGCAGGTGCACGTCGTCGACGTACAGCGAATCGAACTGGTCGCGCGCCGGATGGTCGGCGAGAATATTCAGCGCCTCGAAATTATGCCACTCCGTCTCAAGCTCCGGCCCTTCGACCACTTCGAATCCCATCGCCGTGAGAATATCGAGCATCAGATCGAGCGCCTTGGTCATTATATGAAGCCGCCCCGCGCGAACATCCTCTCCCGGCAGCGTGAAGTCTATCTCGCCCGATGATTCCTCCGCCGATGCAAGCTCCGCCTTCCTGCGCGCGAGCGCATCTTCCGCCATCTTCTTCAGGCGGTTTATCTCCTGCCCGTATTTCGGTTTATCCTCGGGAGACAGATCCTTGATCATCGGCATCAGCTTGCTTATGAGGCCCTTGCGTCCGACCAGGTGCACGCGCGCTTCCTCGAGTTCGGCGGGCGTACCCGCGCGGTCGATCTTCGCGATCTCAATCTGGATTTTGTTGATTTCGTCGAGCATCCGTATTCTCCAAACGCCGAAAATCGAAAAGCCCCTCAACCGAGGGGAACATATCAAAGGCAATACTTTTCCCCGCGGTCCTCTATGAGTCGGAAAAGCTGAAAGGGAAAGTATTTTCGCCATGACCATGCATCTTCGAGAGGAGATTGTAACCTACAATGCGTGAGCCGTCAATCAGCGGTAAAAGCAGGTTTGTCTCGACTCATCACAGCGACGGGTGGCACCCCTTTACCGCGCTTACAGCATGCACTCGACTCATCACAGCGACGGGTGGCACCCCTTTACCGCGCTTACAGCATGCACT
>CAZSPL010000213.1:1018-6575 GCA_964608735.1 uncultured Planctomycetota bacterium
CGACTCATCAACAATGGCTATTGCGCGGGAAAGGGGTGGCCCTGCTCGCACAACCCATGCCACCCTTCTCTATCTTTATAGAAAACAGGATCTCTGGTAGCCCCGGGTTGGCCGCATCCTTCTACCTCATTAATCAGATGCGGCCTACCCGGGGCGGGAGTATAAGCCCATAATCCCGGAGACAGGCTCCGAAGCACGTATGGCACGAAACTTCGTAAAACCCTTCCACCCCATCCAAAAACAACGATCTCGAATTAGCCTGTCCCCAAGGCGTTCTCTTGCGCGGGCGCGGGGGGCATGGTAGCCTATTTACAGGAATAGAAACCAGCAATAGAGTTAAAGGAGGCCGAGATAGTGACAGCAAAAATTCTTGTCTTGATTCTGTTAATGATGGCTTTCAGATTTTGACCGGGTGTGAGGAATTACCGTTTTTAGACCAATGCATTAAGAAAGTGAATTAATTCAGTGATGTCGAGCTTGCTGGAATGAAAGAAGATTATTGTTTCAATTGGCTCGCGAGTGGCTATTGCATCCCCGAAAACTGCGTTGAGATGTTCAGCATTGAGCTACCGGGCTACTGCGAAAAGATTTCATTCCTTCAAACTGTATGCCAGGCCTGTCCCGGAAAGAGTGGTAGCAAATGGCGTAACGGAGCTTTGATAGGGATGTGCAACAAAGTAAATGAAATCGACAAGGCTAAAAATTCATAATCCTGACAGGAGATGGCGATGAAGAATACAACCGGACTTTTAATAATTCTGATATTCGCAATTACATTCGCCGCAAGCTGCTCCGATTCCAGAGAACGCGGGAGCTTGACCCGGAATCCAAGCGACATCGATCCGCCCTCTTTCACAAGTCTCGAATGGCCTGAAACCTGCAGCGTGCTTACCGATGGAAAACTGATAATTACCGGCACGCTATATTGTCCGGGAGATCCCGACCAGGAGACTCCTATTGCCCTATTTGTTTTTTCAGACCCATGCGGAAGCTGTGGTGAGGAATCAATTGGGGAGTCGGGTGGTAAGAGCGAGCTTAATGCTGATGATATTCCCTATGTCAAAGAACTCGTCGACAAGGTAACAGCCTATTTACGGAACAAGCGTCAGGGTCAGTCTAATAAGGAGAATGAGTTCCCGGAAGGTTGCCAAGCGTATTACTTATGGACATTCGAAAGCAATGAATATGAATACTTCCAATCTGAGAATGGGCGATTCCGCCTGGATTTTGACCAATGGTGCAGGTTCAATCCGGATGACGACATAATATTAATAATCGTCGGTATTGACTCCTACGGCCAGACGATAGAAGCTACTAATATTTATCGCGTTCCCCCCTATGAGGGGCCGGAAGTCACGGCCGCAACCTTGCAGGTTCGTCAAGAATATGGCGAAATGATGACCGAGTTCGGGCAGGCGATGCTCGATGTCCTTTCATATTATCCTGAAGATCACTATGTGGACATCAGCGCGATTCAGGCGATGCGAGACCTTTACGAAGATGCATACATGGGGGGGCACATGATGGGGGGATATAAAGATCTCGGGATTGAGTTCGGGCTTCAGATGGATGACCTGGCGCAGGAGATCGAGGATGAGGATTTCCGGGAAGTTTTTATTGCGGCGACAGATTATATCGAAGAGCAATTTCTGATTACAGGCAAACTGGCAAAGGGGGCGCATTTCCAACGCTTGTTCGCGGAAAGCGATCCGGTCCAGAATTTCTGGGACAGCGTGGATAAGCTCGATGCTTATTACAATACTTATCCAGTTACTGTTGAGCGAATCTCTCTACCTAATAACGGGCTAAGAGTTATTATCGACATCTACGACTCCATCGATGAAGAGACGCTTGCGCATATAATTATGGAGGGAACCGTTTCTAACCCACTGTCGGTTACGGGTTATATCAGGGAACATACAATCACTTCGAATGATTATTCACCCTATTTCCTTGAGATATTCGGTCTGCTGTGCGGGGATCCGGGCGGCTATGCGCCGGTAATCGCACACTAATGCAAGGGCCGGACCAGCCTTTCTTTGAATAATTGCCATTTTCATTCCCCCGGATTGGGGGAATGTGTCCATATGCCTTATAATTATTATTCAATCTCCTCTGCTGGAGGCACAGGATGCGCTTTAACAAGGCAGTCTATCTCCTATTAATACCTCTGATCGCCGTCGGTTTTTCCTGCGCCGAGAAACGCACCGACACACCCCTGCGTGAAGGCCAGGCATCCGGCCCCGAACGCGCCATCGACAAGCCGCTCAAGGCAGAACGTCTCACCGATGCCGACATCGCGGCCGCCGAAAACACCGCCGCCAACACCGGCCTCCTCGATTCGCCGGTTCTCCCGTTCGATACCGACATCCCCTGCGCATACAAATTCACCCGCGATGCCATCGCCCTTGCCATGTGCAATTTCAAATTTACCGCCGTCGGCGATGAAGGCTACCTCGCCGACATCCAGTGGGCATTAACCCCCGATGCGAAGCAATGGGGCAATCAATCGATGACGAAATATTCCTTCGGCCCCGACCTCAGGCCGAAGCTCTACGCGCGAAGCATCATCGACAAAGTGGACAAGAGCTACTCCATGGTGCAATCCAAAGATTTCACCGTCGACGACCCGTACGGCATCGAGCAGCGCGGACGCGGCATGGATGAATTCAAGCTTGTGGAAATCCAGCGCCCGCAAGACGATGCCTGGCCGTATACTTCCAACGAACTCGCGGAGATGGCCCTCATACTCGCCTGCGTCGACCCCGGCGCCGAGCTCGCATCCGTGTGGACAGTCGATTTCGACAGGGCCGCCCTCGCGCGTATGACTCTCACTCTCAGGGGAGAGGAACCGTATATCCTCAACGAACAGCCCGCCACCATGTCGGTGAAAAAATATGAATGCGCCATCGACGGCATGGCTGTCGGGACCTTTTTCGTCGATGAAAATGGCAGGCTCATCGCCGCCGACCTGCCCGGCGGAGTGCATGCCGAACTCATGGTCAATGTCGCGCCATAGCGACCGGCACTCGACTACATGCGCTTTACGTAATATACTTTCAATGGTAATGATTCATAAGGTGTCGAAATTCTTCTGCTATACCGTGAGCGCCGGGTTTGTCGCTCTCGCCATGCTCTTCTTCGTATCCTCGGGGTTCAGTTACAAGGTTGTCCTGTGTATCGCCGTGGCGATACTGGCCTACGAATTCGCCGATTACCTCGACTATGTCAAAATAAAGAGCAACCGCGAAGCGAGAGAGCTCGAGCCCTGCCTCTATTGCAGGGCGACAGGAAAAGTGGGTAAAAGAAGATGCCCCATGTGCAGGGGGAAGGGTCACAGGACGGCGCCGGTTGATACATTTCGCCCGCCCATCACTTGACCGGGAAAACCGGTCGGAGGGAAAGAATGGCCTCGTACAGAAAAATCATCCATCTATTCGCGCTGATTGTTTTCATCGGCATCATCGCCGGATGCGGCGGCCGTGAAGCGCAGCGCATCGAGGGCATCAAGCAGCAGATTACACTGCAGTACAACGCCGAGCTGCGAATTCAGAATATCGAAGGGGAAGGCCTCGCGCTCGATGCGACGCAGATATACGACATCTCCACGCGCATCTCCGAGGGACACCGCATCGTCGGCGTGCGCATCGGAGACAAGAAAATAAAATATGAAGTCATCGGCGCGAAAGAATATGAATACCTCGAGGAACAGGATTCCGTGCGCCTCAAGCTCGACGTCGGGCAGGAATACCTCCCCGACCAGGCGGGGCGGTTCCGCCTTCGCCTGACCAGCGACACCCCGCTGACACGCACATCGAGCGGCGTGTTCCGGAAGAAACTCACATTCACGCCTACCCCGGTATGGGCGCTCGTCGAGGATGCAAAGAGTCCCGACGGCTTCACCCCCATAGAATTGAATGAACCCGACCTCGGCTACATAACCCTCCACACCACCGGCGCATTCGGCGAGAAACAGCCGCCGGGCGGAAGCCGCGCGCGCGACAGGATGAAAATGGTCTATGAAATTCCCTCCGACATCACCACCCTCCAGCCGCTCACATTCACCTATTTCCCCTCCCGCTCGCAGTTCTACTTCGGCACCGCGCTCACCTGGATCATCACCCGCCTCCTCTGGATGCTGCTCGGTATCGTGCTCTATGTCTGGTGGCTCAAATCACGTAAAGAAGCGAAGAAACATCTGATGACGCGTAAACGCGATGCGAAAAAAGAACCGCACGGGCAGATCCCGCACCCGCCTAAGGAGCCGGAAAAGAGCTGATTTCGCGGTATTGTGAAATGCCATGACAGCCAACATCAAATTCTCGGTATGCATGCCCGCATACAACGAGGAACAAAACATAGAGAAAACCGTCCGCGACTCGATGGCCGCCATCGATGCAACCGGTGATGCGGGCGAAGTATGCGTCACGAACGATGCATCGAAAGACCGCACCGGCGAAATCCTCGCGAAGCTGAAAGATGAATTCAACGACAGGCTCGTCGTCGTAACCCACGCCCCGAAGAACGAAGGCTATGGGCGCGCCCTTGCCGATGCCATCAAGGCGTCGTCGGGAGAATGGGTCGCCACCATCGACTCCGACGGGCAGTTCGACATCGGGCAGCTTCACGAACTCGCCGCTAAAGCCGTGGACGGCATCGATTTCGTCGCGGGATATCGAGTGCGCAAGAAAGACTCACCGCTTCGCGTCATTGCCGACCGCGGACTGAACATGCTCGTACGAATAATGTTCGGGATTCCCCACCGCGACACCAACTGCGCGTTCAAGCTCGTGCGCGGCGACCTCTTGCGGGCGCTCGATATCGAATCGAACGGATTTCAAACCCCTACCGAAATCGTACTCAAGCTGCATTTCACCGGCGCGAAATCGGTCGAAGCACCCATACATCATCTCCAGCGCGAGGAGGGCAAAAGCAAGCTGAAGGTCATCAAGACAAGCCGCGACTTCTTTGCTTTCCTCTGCTATATGCGCGCCAGGGTCAAGCTCTTCAAACGCGGTATCATCTCAAAGCTCTAATCTCTCTCTAAATTAACTCGATGAAATAACCCCTCCCCCCCGGGTGCCACGCCCACGCGAAGTCCTGGTGCCACGGGCACGCGAGTCTTCGAGCTTGCCCGTGTCTTCTGATAGCTTGTTCCGCTCTATCTTGGACCTTTCGTTCGGTGTCCCCTCCCTTACGGTCGGGGCTCGGGTTTTCTCTCTATAGGATAAGGGGATAAAAGGAAAATAAATCCGTGTGGCACGGACAACCGTCGACCAGTCACCGTCACACTACCACTACGTCTTAAGGTTGTCCGTGTCTTTGTCCCCTCCCTTACGGTCGGGGCTCGGGTTTTCTCTCCATAGGATAAGGGGATAAAAGGAAAATAAATCCGTGTGGCACGGACAACCGTCGACCAGTCACCGTCACACTACCACTACGTCTTAAGGTTGTCCGTGTCTTTGTCCCCTCCCTTACGGTCGGGGCTCGGGTTTTCTCTCCATAGGATAAGGGGATAAAAGGAAAATAAATCCGTGTGGCACGGACAACCGTCGAC
>CAZSPL010000214.1:0-6423 GCA_964608735.1 uncultured Planctomycetota bacterium
CCCGAAATTCACCCCTTGCTCGGTGATGTCTTTCCTTATTTCGCCGACCACCTTCCCGAACACGAGATAATAGAGCGTGATTAAAATCAGCGGGTTGAGGAACGACCAGAGGAATCCGAGCGCGGAACCTTTGTATTTTATTTTCAAGTCGCGCGCGACGAGGTTGCGTATCATATCGCGTCGCGCCCACAGCTTCGCAATTTCCTCCTGCAGGTTCACTCGGGACCGTCACCCCCCGCGTCTTCCCCCGTGGGCGATTCATCCGGCGGCGGTGCCTGCTCCCCGAGGATGATGGAGAAATCGAGCACGACATTACCCACGGCATCGAGCCTGCTTACGCCGTTATCATCGTATTCAACGGTGAGCGAATCAACGGCGAGAGCACCGGCATCGGATCTGAGTACGACTCCCCCGGTGAGCACAAGCCGCCGTTCATCGGGAAGGAATGTCATGTTGTCGCATCGCATATTGATATCAGGCCCCTCGATACTGCAATCGGATCCCTGGATTTTCTCAAGCCCGTACATATTAAGGTCAACGAGGGTGAAAGTGTAGCCCGAATCGGTTTCGCCCACCGCATTGCCCGGAAACGTCCCGGCAGTGAATGCATCATCTGTGAAATCGACCGTTCCCCCCCCGACTTTTACGGTGAGCACTTCGAACTCGGGGTTTACATCGATGGGAAGGGGGATTGCTATAGGGCCCGGGGCGGGTTTGATGGGACGCGCGGGCGCGATTTCGCGCGGGAAGACCACCGTCGCGTCGCCGACGATTGTCGCCTTGTAAAGGGACAAGCCGGGTGCCGTGGAACCGCCCGTATCCTTTAATTCAAGGGAATCGGACGCCAGGTCGAACTCAACGGCGTCGAGCTTGATGCCATCTTCGATGTCGAGAACGAGGGGTTCGAGCGTTCCTTCGATGCGCTGCGCATCGAGCGTGTTGGCGCCATATGCGAGCCTGACATCGCCCTGAACCGAAACCCATTCCACGGGGATACCGGAATCCATTTTGCGCTCATATCTGAGTTTGTCGCCCCACAGCTCGACAATGCGCCCGTCGTGGTTTGTGAATTTGAGATAGACATTACCGTCGGCATCCCATTGCTTGATGCCCGTGTCATCCCAGGCTACATCGTTCACATCCCCTTCGATGTATACCGTGCCCCTGATTTCATCCCCCGCGAGCTGGGCGAGGGATGCTTCCGGGCGGAGGAAAATACAGGCGCACAAAAGCGCGGGAAGAATGATAATGCTTCCCCGACGGCGGAGTCTATTCACCAATAAAGGACTCAACTAAGAGCGAACGCCTCACCAGTTCATGAGGACATCTTCATCAAGCGGATGAAAGAACGTCGCGACCGCGATGAGGTCATCGGATGTATTCGACGGGAAACTGTAGACTTCCACGCGAATCCCGCGCGCCCGGAGCAGGGATACCAGGTCGGTGAAATCGCCGTCGCCGGATACCAGCGCGACCACATCGAGCTTCTCGGCCATGGATATCGAGTCGATTGCGATGCCCATGTCCCAGTCACCTTTCGCGGTACCGTCTGCCCTGACCCGGAGTTCTTTTATTCTAAGCTCGAACCCGAGAGCCTCGAGGATATGCTTGAACTGCGACTGGTTGATATCCGGGGCCTGGACGACATATGCCAAGGCCCTTATCACGCGCCTGTCGCGAGAGATACCCTCGATAAGTTTCCTGTAATCAATCTTGCGGTTGTATTTATACTTCGCCGTGTAGAACATGTTCTGCACATCGACGAAGATACCCACCCGCTGGTCGATATTGACCGGGAATTCCCTCGGTATCGCTTTGATGGGAATCCCTTTTGCTTCGGTCCTGTATTCGTCCGATGAATCCCTCGACTGGTCCTTGCTGGTATCGGGTTCTTTCTTCTGCGATGTCCCTCTCGATTGCGCCGCGTGCCTGTTATCCGTATTTCTATCCGGTGTTTTCGCTTTCGGTATCTCAATTACGACCGGCTTAGCCGGGGCAACGGGTCCTGTCGGGCGCTTGTATGATTCTTCTTCCATAAGCGGTGTGCCCTCATATTCGGGTTGCTGTGTCGAAGCGCCGGTCTCCTGCTTATCCTGCTTGGCCCGTGCCGGGGGGCGTTTTCGCGGACGCCTCGAGCGCGGAGGCCTTTTCGGCGGCTCCTTGTCCTGTTGAAAATCTTTCTTCGCTTCCTCTTCGTCTTTCGGTTTTTTTCCTCTTCTAATCAGGATTGTGCCTCCAATCTGTTAAAAATATGATGTCCCTACCCCGCGGCAAGCTCGCCCGCGAGATATTTCCTCGCTATCTCGAGCTGGTAGTCATGATCCCTCAGGTATTCGGTCAATTCCTCGTTCTTCGCTTTATACTGGTCGCTCAGGCTTTCAAGCTCGGTGAGAAGGGAACTGATGGTCTTATCATCAATATCCTTCGTTTCGAGGCTTATTTCGACATCCGGCTCGATCCCGACCTCGTTTATATCCCGCTCCTTCGGCGTCAGATACTTGTTCGTCGTAAGCACGAGGTTACTTCCGTCGGAAAGCTTGATGACATTCTGCACGACCCCTTTGCCGAAACTTTTCTGCCCCATTATCGTGCCGACGCCGTAGTCCTGGATCGCGCCCGCGACGATCTCGCTCGCCGAGGCGGAATACTGGTTTATAAGAACGACCAGCGGAAGCCCGAGCGCGTCGCCGTTGTCCTTGCCCGATGGGTCCACCGGGTCCGCATGAAGCTTGCCGTTCCGGTCGAGAAGATAGACCATGTCGCCTTTGGATACAAATATATCGCTCACGTATACCGCGGCATCGAGGGGCCCGCCGACGTTATTGCGCAGGTCGAGTATCAAACCTTTCAGATCCTGCTTCTTCAAATCTTCAAGGGCCGCTTTCAGGTCGGCGGTCGTTTCCTTGTTGAACTGCGTCACCTCGACATAGCCGATTCCCCCGCCGAGCATACGGCTCTCCCACACGCTGGGATACTTGATATCATCGCGCATCATCGTGAACAACTGCTGCTCGTCGCTTCCTGAGCGTAAAATCCCTATCTCGACGGAAGTACCCTTCTCGCCGCGGATAAGCTCGACGGCCTTCATGCTTCCGGCATCAAGGACATCCTGCCCGTCCACCGACGCGATAACATCACCGGTCAGTATTCCCGCTTCATATGCCGGGCCGCCCTCGAAAACATTCACGATGACCGTGTGCCCCTGCTGCTCTTCTATTGAAATGCCGACCCCCGAGTAAATCCCCTGTATCTCGTTCTGCAGCTCGTTAGCGGGATCGGGCGGGATGAAGCGGGAATATTCGTCACCGAGCGATGCCACCGCTCCCATCGCGGCGCCATAAACCACCTTCTGCGGGTCGATGTCGGCATTGATGTAATCATCGCTGATTGCATCGAATACTTCGTAAAGCACTCCCATATCCTTCTGCTCTATTTCAACACCGGGCGTTTTCTGCTCGAAGCGAAGAAATTGAAGCGTCGATTTGAGCCAGACCGGTACGGTCGGACTCGCCATGGCACGCGGCGTGGCTGTGGCTATCTGGAATCCCAGGAGAAAAGTCACGACCACGAGCAAAACCAACAGGCCGGTACTACGAAAATGAGAAGACCCGCTCATATGTCACCCTCCGGATGCAAGCTGTATTCATCCAAGAAATCCACAAATTCAAAGACGTGTAAGTATACCAAACTGTTTAAACCGGCGGTCATAGATTAGTAAAATTATCTTTACCGATATCTCCCTCGTTCCTATTTGAACCACTTGAATGCGATTATCATCACTTCATCCGGCAACCCGAGGTCGGCAAGAAGTATGAAGAACTGGTCCGCGCGCGGGTCCGCCGCGAGGGCGAAATCGAGCCCGGTCGACGACCATCGCGGATATGACCCCATCGCCTCGATGTCGCGTCGCGGATAGAGCGCATATGCCGGGTTCCCCACGCGTTTGCCGACACTTCCGACCAGGGCCACCTGGGTGCCGGTTTTCGCCGCATCGTTGGCCTTCTGTTTCAGTATCACCGCGAGCGGGATGTCGAGGAACGCATCATCGAAATAATGCATGAACCCGAGCAGCTTGATTTCCCCCGGCGCGGGAATGGAATCGACATCACCGGGATAGAAGACGACATACCGGTCATTCCCGTACGCATACCCCAGCGCTTTCTGAGGCGAGATGTTCCCCCGGATATCCCTGTCGCCCCATTTCACGCCGTCGGGGACGCCATCAGCGTTCGAATCAATAAATCCCGACAGCAGCCCCTCACGGGCAAGGGATTTCTCGATGACGACGGCCGAGCTCTCGACGACCTCGAACTCCGCTTCGGGCGGGATGGTCATCGAGCCGGTTTCGATATCGTCGGTGGAAAGTTCCCTCTGTGCCGCGCATCCCGGTGAAAGCGCTGCAATGCTGATGATTAAGATAAACGCAAAGTATCTCGTGATATGAATCATATCGTATCGCTCAATCCTGTTAGATTATAGCTTTTATCAGCTGAAAGCAATCAGCCGCGCGACATCCGTCCCGGTGTCGCGAGTTTTTTGGTATAATCCCAAAACTTTCGATTCTGAGCGGTGAAATGAGATGAATATAGTCGTTTTTGTAAAGGAAACCCCGGATACCGATACCCCCATCAAGGTGAAGGATGGCAAGCTCAACCTGAGCGAGGTGAAGTTCATCGCCGGCACATACGACGAATACGCCGTCGAGGAAGCAATCCGTACCAGGGATGCATCCGGCGGCAAGGTGACGCTGATATGCTACGGCGTCGAACGCGCCGGCAAGACCCTCAATTCCGAGCTGGCGAAAGGGGCCGATGAACTCATCCTGTGCGATGAATTCCTCCCCGATGCCGACCCGCTCGCCGTGGGCGAATTGCTCGCGCGGATGGCGAAGGAAGTCGGGTTCGACATCATCCTCTGCGGATGGAAGGGCATCGACATGGACAATGCCCTCACCGCCACAATCGTCGCCGAAAAGCTCGGCATCCCGCATGTCTCCACCGCCGTGAAGATCGATATCGCGCCGGACGGCAAATCCGCGAAGGTGCAGAGAGCGGTCGAGAGCTCCATCGAGGTCGTCGAAACCCCCCTCCCCTCTATCATCACCTGCCAGAAAGGGCTGAACGAGCCGCGCTATGCGAAACTTACAGGCATCATGCAGGCGAAGAAAAAACCGCATCAAGAGAAGAAGCTCGCGGATTACGCGCTGTCACCGGATGAAATGAAATCATTGAGCAAGGTTGAATATACGGCGCTGATGCCGCCGCCGAAAAAGGAGCCGGGGAAGCTTCTCGAAGGGGACGACATCACCCGGGTGAAACAGTTGATACATCATCTCAAGGAAGACGAGAAGGTCATTTGAACGATACCGAGGAGAGATAAATGCCAAAGGACATACTTGTTATCGCTGAAATAGAGGACGGCCATCCGAAGAAAGTCTCGTTCGAATGCCTCCATCCCGCCGCGAAGATAGCGGCGTCGAGGGGTGGAGTGGTTCATGCGGCGGTGCTTGGACGCGAGACATCATCGGCGGCGGATGAACTGGCCGGGGCCGGAGCGTCGGTGGTGCATCAGTTGCGGGATGACAAGCTCGAACATTACACGAGCGAAGGATGGCTGCAGGCGCTGAGAACGCTCGTCGCGAAAATCGATCCTGCGTACATTCTTTTCGGCAATTCATATCACGGGCGCGATTTGGCGGGGATGCTCGCCGCCGCGCTCAACGCCGGGGTCGCCACCGATGTTACCGGCATCGATATCCTCGCCGACGGCGCGCTCGAAATCACGCGCCCGATTTACGCGGGCAATGCGATCGCGAAGCTGAAATTCAAGGAGATGCCGGGCGTCATCACCATCAGGCCGAATGTGTTCGCGTCGCCGGAGAATCCATCGCCCGGCGCGGTGGAGACGGAGCCGGTGACGATCGGCGACATACGCGCGATGGTCACGGAAGTTCTGGGCAAGCGTACGGGCAGCGTGGAGCTTACCGAGGCGGACATCGTCGTCGCAGGGGGGCGCGGGCTCGGCGACGCATCGAACTTCAAGCTCATCGAGGAGCTCGCGCGGGTGATGGGGGGCGCATGCGGGGCGTCGAGGGTCATCGTCGACGCGGGCTGGGTCGAGCATATGCACCAGGTGGGGCAGACGGGCAAGACGGTGAGCCCGAAGCTGTACATCGCAATCGGCATTGCGGGGGCGGTGCAGCATCTGGCGGGGATGCTTTCATCGAAGGTCATCGTCGCGGTCAACTCGGATCCCGACGCGCCGATCTTCAAGGTGGCGGATTACGGTATTGTCGGTGATGCGGGGAAGATACTTCCGGTGATGATCGAGGAGTTCGGGAAGGTTTGCGGGGCGAGTTGATTCTCCTGGTGCCGCTTAAAAGCGGGTCTTCGAGCTTGTAGGCGGCACACGGCCAATGTTCAC
>CAZSPL010000215.1:0-6324 GCA_964608735.1 uncultured Planctomycetota bacterium
AAATGCGACGGGTAGTGAATGATTAAATGTTTCGTGACAATCTCCCGGACGAGCACGTGTTCGAGATACGCGCGTGAAACATCCATCCCTATCGGGCCCTGGAATATTTTCAGCCCGATGATGATAACCAGCGAAAGCCAGACCATCTGCCATTCGGCTACGCGGCGGGACATCGTGCCGAAGGAGAATCTGAGCTGCTTCAATCCGTATTCCCGTCCGCCCGGCGCACATGACAGGATGCCGAGATTCACAATCAACCCGCTTATGATTATGAGCAGCAGGCGTCCGATGATATACCCCGTGGTGACCGGCGTGTCATAGGCATAGCCGGGGAGCAGGATAACCCCTGTGAACAGTTCATACAGCACGACCCTCGGACCGAAATACGCCTTCGATGCGGCGTTCAGAAGCGAAAGGATGAAGATAACGAGGAAGAGGAGATATGCCTTGTACGGCCTTCTGAAAATAATGCCGCCGAAGAATCCGATGGCCGATGCGAGCCACGTGCTTATGTACGGGATGAGCAGGTAATGCGCGATGCCTTGTGAATAGTCGCAGTTAACGACCTCCGGGCGGATGACATCGTAGAGGCAGATGATTCCGGCGGGCAGGATGAGCAATATCCAGTTGAGTATCAGCGCTCCCCAGAACGCCCCGAGCAGATGCCGCCTCGGGCTTTCCTTCTGTATGAACGGGCCCGTCGCCTGCCGATGCTCCAGCCGGTATCTTACGGCGAACGCGGCGTTCCATGCCGCGAGGTGCGATGCGATGACGCCGACGATCAGGGCGAATTCATAGCCGAGGGTCCTCGCCTGGGTGACCGGGATGAACCCGAGCCCGGCATGGGTATGGTCGGCGATGATGATAACTACCGGGACAAGGCATAGCACGATACCGCTGAACCAGGCGAACCTGGATCTCGCGAGTATCCTGTATGTGATTCCCACTTCCCTCAGGAAGCCCGTATCGTTACGATGCGGCATGGCTGTTCCGTTTACTACCTCGCCCCCCTGCCTTATAATGTACTTTATTATATCTAAAACGGCTACGGGCGACCAAGGTGAATAAGGTTTCCGCGGTCAACAAATGGTAAAAAGTCCGAAATTGCGCGAATCGAATCAGGTCAAAGTGGGCGATGTCCTCATCGGCGGAGGCGCGCCTGTAACAGTGCAGAGCATGATAAAGCGTCCACCCGGCGATGTGAGCGGCATTATCGAAGATATCAACCTGCTCGCGAAATACGGCTGCGATATTATTCGCGTCGCAATTCCCGATGAGGACGCGATCACGGGGCTTCGCCGAGTTGTAAAGGAATCCCCGTTGCCGGTCGTGGCCGATGTGCATTTCCATCCGAAGCTCGCACTTCTCTCGATCCAGGCCGGCGCTCATAAGCTCAGGCTGAATCCGGGAAACATCAGGAACCCGGACGACATCGCCGCCATCGCAAGGGAAGCGAAAGCCGCGGGAATCCCCATCCGTGTCGGTGTGAATTCAGGCTCCATCCCGGCGGACCTCGTCGAGAAGCACGGGGACAACCGCGTCGATGCGATGGCCGAGGGAGCGGAGCGTCACGTCGCGATCTTAAACGATGCGGGTTTCGATGATATCGTGGTGGCTCTCAAATCGAGCCATGTCGATGAGATGATAGCGGCGAATCGAATTTATGCGGCGAAGTATCCGGAACCGCTGCACCTTGGGGTCACCGAAAGCGGCACGCGCTATCCGGGTACGATTCGCTCATCCATCGGGATCGGCGTGCTCCTCGAAGAAGGCATCGGGGACACGATACGTGTCAGCCTTTCCGACGCGCCCATATGGGAAGTACGTTGCGGGCTGGAGATTCTGAGGGCGTTGGGGCTTCGCGAGAAGGGGCTGCGGGTCATCGCGTGTCCGACATGCGGGCGATGCGAGATAGATGTCCGGTCGCTGGCCGAGAAGGTCGAGGAACACGTCGCGGAGATGAAAGGAGATTTGGATATTGCGGTGATGGGATGCGTCGTAAACGGCCCGGGAGAAGCGGCTGCCGCCGATATCGGCATATGCGGCGGCAAGGGAAGGGGGATGATTGTCGTGAAGGGCAGGCAGATAGATGTCGCTTCGGAAGCAGAGCTTCTGTCAAGATTATTTACCGAGCTCGATATAATGTTGAATGCCGGTGAAGGCAAGGAATAAACGCGGGGCTGTTTTTCCGCATCTAAAGAGGATGTAAGCGTCGTTTTGACAGCCTGTAGCTAAATTGACTTGTATATATTTATCTGATATATTTCAAAAAATCCTGGAGGCAACAACCCCAGAAATTTGGAGGACGCTATGAAAGCGAAGGCCGTATTTATTCTTATGGTTTGTTTATTTCTTATGGCTACAGTCAACACTGCATGTCAAAAGAAGCAGGAGCCGATTCCCATTAATCCCAAGGGAAACCTGCCTGATGTGAAAGACCTTTCTCCCGAGGAGATCTTCAAGCAGGCAATCAAGCCCATGGTGGATATCCTCGAAGCCGCAGAGCCGGTTGCCGAAGGCACGGTAATAGCGGATCCGGGTTTTGAGCTTATCACGAGCCTGAAGACACAGCTCATGGAGGGGACCACTATCGATGAGATGCTCGCGGGCGAGCACAAGGACCTGATACAGGGCCCGTATAAGAGCATCAAGGCGGAGGATGTCAGCCCGAAGTTTATAGAGCTGACGAAGGACCTCAGTGCCGGCCAGTCAAGCGCAATCCTGCAGATCCCCGGAGTGGGCTACGGGATAGTCCACGTCATCGCGCGAAATGATGACGGCACACTCGATTTCGTGGTAATTGTAGCTCCGATGGGCCCGACACCGCCGACAACGACGAATAGCGGTGCCACGGGCAATACGACAACCGCCGGGTAACCGGGGAAGCTTTTACCGAATTGATCAAAGCGAATGAAAACGCGCCCTTGCGGGCGCGCTTTTCTATGCATTTAATTAGAATATTTCTTCCGGGTCAGGGGGCTCGCCTTGGGGCCGGAGCGGGAATTCGCCATCGAAGCGCGTCACGCTGTCAAGCATGTCATCGAGTATTTCCGGTGCGATGTCGCCGACCCCGATCATCAGTCCCTGGTCGGTCTTGCGCATCGCGAATCCTTCGGGGAATGTCTCATGCAATTCCTGGAGCTTTTCCTTTATATAAACCTCTGAATGCTCCTCATCCAACATGTCGGGCGGTAGATGAATTATGAAAATGGAAACCGCATTCAGCCCGTCGGAAAAGATAAGTTGAAGCCTTTCATGGCGGCCGATTGGTCCGGGAGGGAACGCCCTCGCTCCCTTGAACGAGTAGCCCGGCGGTATTCGTGTCGGGTAGGGGATGGAGCCTTCTGAAACCAGGTTCTTGAATTCCTCGGGGCGCATGAATCCCGGCTCCCTGAAATCTCCCGGTGGGGGCGGACCGGGCGGGGGAGGCGGCATGAAGCCGGGTGGAAAACGCGGTCGATTTTCATAACCCGATATTTTTATGTATTCGAAAGAATTTTCCTTTTCGCCATTGAAGTTGAATTTCTCCCTTTTTAAGGGATAGCCGTTTTCCGCATCCAGTGATACCCGGATATATCCGGCTTCGGGCATGTCGGGGCGGATTTCCATTTCCCATGCCCATCTGCCGGCGATTTTCGCCGGGCCTATTAACTCCACCGAATGATGCGCGAGGAATTCTTCATCCACGTCGAACCTGTTGCTCATCTCGGAAAGTAATCTGTGCGCCGGCATTTTTCCTTCCGGGAAAAAGCGGCCGCGCTCCCTGACGTTCTGCCGCATCCGTGCTTCAACCGGGGAGGAGAAGACTTCGCTCTTAACGAGCTTGCCGTCGCGATAGACCGTCATCCTGAGCTTCCCTTTCACTTCGTAGTCTTTAAATGCTTTTCCTCCGCGGCGCAATATCTCCCCGGGGTCGAGCTCGGGGGCCCTTGGCGGGCGTTCGAGCAGGATGAACAGCCCGATGACCGCGATGAGAGCGATCAGGAGGGGGACGATTATTTTCCATATTCCGCGAATCATATTTCTGCTTCAAGTAGCGAGCGCTCGTTCACGTCGATCTCGCCGAGGACAACCCACGGTTCATTGAAAGCCTCGATTCCAGACATCAACTCATGCTGATTCAATACCCATACGAGGTTATCGTTGAACGGGTCCCCCGGTTCGAGCCTTGGAATCGCGCCCTTGCCGCCCGGATGCTGCAAAAGCGCGAACGATAGGATCAAGATAACGATAACGCTCGCCAGCCCGAGTGCCGGTTTCAGCGGCAGGGGGATTCCGGCGCGCCCGGTGGATGATGGCTTCGCCCTGACAAGGTCCATTATCCGCGATGCCTGGCGTCCGGCGGCCTCGGGATCGAGAGGCGCATCGGAGGCTGATAGCAGTATCCCGCGGATCTCCGATAGGGCTTCGAATTCGGCCCTGCACGCCGCGCAGCTTGCGAGATGCTCCTCGAGCATACGGGATTGCTCGCCGGTAAGCCGGTCATCCAGCTTTACATTGATCAGTTTCAGAAATTTTCCGTGCGTCTTCATATCGCTCAACCTTCGCATCAGATTTTACTCAATGCAAGATATCTTTCCTTAAGTTCCGCGCGCGCCCTGAAGAGCCGCGATTTGACGGTCCCGATGCCGATGCCGAGGACCTCAGTCAGCTCTTCGTAGCTCATGTCCTCGACTTCGCGTAATATGAGAATATTCTTGAACACCGGTTCCATGCCTTCCATCGCTTTCCATACCAGGTCGGCATCCTCTGAGCGCTCCCATCTCATTTCCGGACTGCCGGCGCCGTATTCCCCGCTCGCGAGCTCCCTTCCCGACATAACGAGGTCGTCTTCGCTGACCACCAGGTGCCTTCGCTTCCTCAGGCGGTCTATCAGGTACTTGGAGGCGATCGAGTATATGTACGTGTAAAGGTTCGAGCCGCCCCGGAAACGCGGGAGCGATGAATAGATCCTTAGAAATATCTCCTGCAGCGCGTCATCCAGTTCGTCCTCCCTGTGAAGATGCCGCCTGATGAGGTTCACTATCCTCGCCTGGTACTGGTCGATGATGAGCTCGAATTCATCCACCTCGCCCGAGACGATCCTGCTCACAAGCGCGGCTTCCCCGGCCCGGTCTACGCCCGGCTGCCGCGGCCTGTCTTCCGAGTGATATGTCGAGTAAGACTTCACCAGGTTCCGCTTAAGCCTGTTGCCCGACCACATATTTAGTCGGTCAAATGGGCCGAATGTTCCCTTTGCATGAGCGAATCCAAAATACCGCCGGGCAGGCAAATAGAAAGGGTACCTACATGGTACCCTTGATTTACGGTCAGATAAACCCTGACTCAATCTTCCGGCTTGTTGACGGTGATTAAAGTGTTATCCCCCTCTCCAGTGGTTATTTCAATGACGTACTTGGGCATCTTGAAATAAACAAACGGGACCTTGTCTTTAGTCACCTCTTCAACTACGGCATCCGGAAGTTCCTTCTTGTAATACGCCACGACATCAGCCATCTCATCCGGCGTTATCCACGAGCGCCAGCTTCCATATCGCTCGGCGCCTTTATAGAACGGCGGCAGGTCGGCATCATCGAGTGTCCATGGCTCCGGGGGCGTGCCGGGATCCACCGTCTGAATCGGCATCCCCGTCGGGCCTTTACCCGCGGTCTTGACTTCATGCGGGAAACATCCGATGGATGCCATACAAAACAGGCACGCAAACAGGAATATGAGTGCTGAATAAATCGGCGTATTTCTGGTCATAATATGAACCTTGTCGCTTATTTCCCGTCGTCGGGGGCCGGGGCAGCCGGCGGGTTCTTCAGATCAACCTTGTCCTCTTTTTTCGGTCCACAGCCCACGGCGAACAACGTCCCCGCAAGGAACATCAGAAGTACAATTCCATAGACAATTCTTTTCATTTTTGTTCTCCTCCCGCGAATTTTTTAGCTGACCCAGGCCAGCGTGAAAAAAAGTACTGACGAATTAGTCTCCGCCGCCTTCTTCAGGCATCTCGGGGGCCGGTGCCGGCATGGGTTCCGCCGGCGTGCCTTCAGGCGTCTCCCCCGGCTGCACCGGCTGCTTTTCAATGGTTCCCGGGGGTTCCTTTGGATTTGCCCCCTTATAGTCGCCCCCTCCACAAGCAAGCGTAGTCACCATCAGCCCAATCAAGGCTGTGACAATCAAGAGCGCAATTAACCTTTTCATAGAACGCTTCCTCCGCAAGTCTGAGTTTTCGCAATATTAAGTTAGACCATGGCCGCTTGTCAAGTGAGAGTTAGCTCATCGTTCCTCGCAGGCGCGCCGACTTAACGCAATCGGCAGGATGCGGGAATCCCATAT
>CAZSPL010000216.1:0-6262 GCA_964608735.1 uncultured Planctomycetota bacterium
CTTGAAATCGAGAATGGCATTGATCCTGTCGCGGTTAAGCATGCCCTTATTATAACCCGGCGAGCCCGCCGGGTGTTATACTGTTTCATCGATGATGGACGCGACTTTGAGATGTGAAATATTTACCGCATCCTTGATTCCGGGGGTTCCAATCTTCATATTTTCTCGCGCTAAAAAATACTGGTTAATATCGACATAATTTTTTCATCTCATCAATCGCGACAAGTGGGAAAGAAATATCTATACATCCGTTTCCATAAATCAACCGTCATATTGAAAAAAAAGCGGCTGTTTCTATGTCATAACCAATTACCCGATATGGAATTGCGGGATTTTACCATCCTCTATCTCAAGAGCACTATATGGCGATTAATATTAAAAACAGCCCGGGGTTGTAGATATTTTCTAAATAAACTTGCGCATTTCGATTTCTTAGAGTACATATTAACTATAATATGTGGAGGCAACCATGTCCGAAGAGAATCAGCCCAGGAGAGACGAGGAGGGTTCCGGTTCTCAAAAAAACAAATGCCGGTTTACATCCCGGGGGGAAGCAAAACCAGAAACCGCGTATGATTCTGTTTTCACCATCATTGAAGTGATGGTTCCATTCTGTCCAGTGTGCCGGACCTACGGGGATTTCTTTATCTTCACCGACATCCGCAAACCTATTCCACAGGACTATCTCAACCAGGAGTGCGGATTGTGCAAGAATTCCATGCTACCCATCATCGCCGGGTTCCTGTATCTTCGCACCCCGACAAAAGAAGATATAACCGGGAGGCCGGCAATTCAGTCACCACAGTTGGGCCTTGATTTCGGCTTGCACCAGCAGAATTGATCGCGGCGCTATTTCGGGACCCTCTCGCGCATGAAGTTTACCTGGCTGTCGGTCAGGCCGTATATCGATGCCACCGCGTTCTCCAGTTTATCCATCAGGCCGCCGCGCGACACCACCGCGTCGGGCGGCCCGGACAACTCACTCGCAATCGACACAATCCGCGCAAGGCATTCCGGGTCGCCGAATTTAAGCGGCAGCTTTTCGACATTCGCCGTCTTCACCTGCGGAAATACTTTCTCCGTATCCCGGAAGACCGCCGAGTAATAGAAGTTCAGCAAGTCTGAATTGTAGAGCGACAGCAGGTACATTATGTCGAGCCTGTCATCCTCGATAAGCGTAAGATGGCATGAGTTGAGCGCGTAATATTGCTCGTCGTCGAGCGCCGCGATGAGCCTCCGCGCGGTCTGCCTGTTCACGAGCTTCTTTTCGGCGAGGAATATCCGCTCTTCCCTGAGGAAGCAATATTCCCCCTTCGCTTTATCCACCGCCGACGGATCGTAGTTGACGAACAACCCCGACCAGGCGAGACTGAACGGCTTGATATCCTTCCCCACGAGAACCGGCTTGAACGCGGGCCCTCCCCTCTCATCGCTCACTAACTTGTCTTTGATATTCGCCGGGTTGATGCCGTCGCGAATGTCGACGAAAATACTGAGCTGCTCGGCGCCGGATTCCATCTGGTCGATGATCTCGCATGTCGCGCGGTCGATGCCCACGTTGAACATGAAATACGGCAGTTTCCTGAACCGCCCGCTGTCCATCCGGGTCTCTTCACTTCCAGAATGCTCCGAGAAGCGAAGCACTTTCACCGGGTGATCGAGCGGAAGCTCCAGCGGCCGGCGCTTTTCAAGAACGACGACACAGCACGGCACTTCCGCGCCCGGGAAGACCCCCATCGAAAGATCGGCGATATACCGCGCGTGGCATGTGTCGAGCACATGCCGCCGCAACTTCTCGTATGATTTCATTATCAGGAATGTATTCGGCACGATAAAGCCGAGCCTTCCGCCCGGCTTGAGAAGCTTGATCGCCATCTCGATGAACAGCAAATAGGTGTTGACCCTTCCCTTCGCCGAGATGAAATGCCGCGACCATTCTTCGCGCTGCCCCTCGCTGATACCCTTCGACCCCTTCGCGTAGTATGAAACATACGGCGGATTCCCGACGATGACATCATAGCCGTTCGCGCCATCGGCGGCATCGAGATATTCACTCCACGCCGCGACGTCGAGAAAATCCTCCGCAGTGGCATTTATCCTGAATTCGGAGTTCGATGTCCCGCCGAGTTCCGCAAGTTTCCGCGCGATGCACATCGACGCGATGACGAGCGCGCTCCGGTCGATGTCGTTGATGCGTATCGCATCGCAAAGCATCGAATGAATCTTCCCGGCGGCGACATCCTCATCCATCAACCTGCGATGCAATCTCTCGATGACGCCGAGCGCGAAAATGCCCGCCCCGCATGCCGGTTCGAGAACCTTCGGCACGCATTGCGGATTCGCATCGCACCATCCGTCGAGCGTTTCATCGAGGATCAGATTCACGATCTCCCGCGGCGTGTAGAATACGCCGTTCTCCTTGCGGCTCGCGCGGTCGGTGTGAAGCTGCTCATATGCCGCGCCGATTTCTTCCGGCTTCATCCGATCGAGGCCGCTGGTCGATAGTAGCGACTCGAGCCAACTCGCCTGGCGCGCTGTGATACGGCATCCCCGGGGGGAGATGTCGATGATGCTCTTCAGGTCCGAGAGCAGCGACTCCGGCAGGATCAACCGGTCGGTGTTGTTCTTTTTCCTTCCCATACTTTATGGCGGCATAGTCAGCCAAATTAGCTTCCATTAAACCCGATTAATTTTGACTGGCGGCGTCTCCCGGGTTTATGAGTGATTTTAACGGCGATGCCAATTGATTTTTAAAATTTCTACGGCTATAGTAGCGACGCTCAGATTTCGGGACGACGCTCGCAGTAGTTGAGGTGGAGCATGCCGGCAGATTTTGACCCATCGGATGAAGTGGAACTCGTAATCTCCTTCGGGACCATACTGCTTCTAAAAGAGGCGAACAAGATCCTCAAGCTTTTCGAAGAGGATGAAGTCGTTCGTGAGATCATGAGCGCCATCGACCTTCTTCACGAGTCGTCGATGGAATACCTCGAAAGCGTGAATGGTGTCTCCGGGCTGATCGACGATGACGATTACGATGAAGAAGAGGATGAATCGGAAGAGAATGTCATCGGCCTGGAAGCAGAGGAGGACCTTCTATAATGCTTAAAATGCTGGTAATCTCCCTCGCGGCGATAATGCTCCTTTCATCTACCGCGTTCCCCGGTTTTGCATTCGGGGGGGCCGATATGGGCTCCGCGGGTCTCGGCGCGGGATTCATGTTCCCCGATATCGACGGTGTCGATACCGACAACTCCCTCTACTACGCCTTCGATTACCGAACGCTCAATTACCTGATGGAGATCAATTATTTCAACGACGCGGATTTCGACGGATGGATGCTGCACGGCGATTACCTCTATCCGCTGTCGGAGGTCATGAACAGCGAAGCTTATGCCGGGCTCGGATATTCATACGTGTTCGGCAATTCCGATTACCTCGGGGATGAGAACGGGCTCAACATCTGCCTCGGATTCAACCTGCAGAAGAACATCGACATCCGCGGGCGTTATCTCTTCCTCAGCGGCGGCGACCGTATTCTAAGCGCCGGCGCGACGATGTATTTCTAAAAGCTCCAACGCGGTTGCATAAGACCCGGTGATTTCAACAAACCCGAGCCGCGCGCGTCAGCAAGCGGACAAGAACACGGGCAAGCTCGCGGACTCGCGTGTCCGTGGCACCAGGCTAGAACTATTGTAAAAAATGGTGGATGGGGACCGGGGAATCAGAAAGTTATTTCAAATGTATCGAATGATTCCTTCCGCTCTTCGGGAATGACTTCCACATCGGATACGCTTCCGAATGGCGGTCCGTCCTCGAGCATCCGCAGAAACTCCATCTCTGCATTGTCATCCGGAAATTGCGCCAGCACTTCAACCCGCCCGTCGGGCATGTTACGCGCCCATCCCTTTACGCCGAGCCGCCTGGCGGCGCTTCTAGCCCAGGCGCGGTAGCCCACTCCCTGCACGTGTCCGCTGACGTATATCCTGAGGAAACGCATCGCTTCATCTACTTCCCGCCAACAATATCATACGTATCCGACGCGATGACATATTCCTCATCGGTCGGGATAGTCAGCACCTTGACGCGGCTCGAATCGGTCGATATCAGGCGAAGCTCTCCCCGGCAATCATTGCGCGCCGCGTCTATCTCGACGCCGATGAAACCGAGCCCCTCGCACGACGCCACGCGTATATCCGGGTTATTCTCGCCGATCCCGGCGGTGAAGACTATCGCGTCCAGCCCGCCCATCGCGGCGGCATAGGCGCCGATATATTTCCTGACGCGATATACGAAAATTTCGAGGGCGAGTCGCGCGCGCTGGTTCCCTTCCTCCGCTGCCTTATGCACGTCGCGGATGTCCGAACTCACCCCGCTTACGCCGAGAAGCCCGGACTGCCGGTTCAGAAGATTATCCAGCCCCATGAGGTCCATCCCTTCCGCTTCAAGGATGAATTTGGGTATAGACGGATCGATGTCGCCGCACCGCGTGCCCATCATCAGGCCTTCGAGGGGAGTGAATCCCATCGATGTGTCCACCGACCTGCCCCGGTCTATCGCGGCGATGGATGAGCCGTTGCCGAGATGGCACGTGATGACCTTCACATCGGACGGCTCCCGCCCGAGAAACTCGCAAGCCCGCGCGTGGACATAGCGGTGGGATGTGCCGTGGAAACCGTAGCGACGAATGCGATAGGCCGTGTAGTATTCATAGGGTAACGGGTAGATGTATGCGTAGTCGGGAATCGTCTGATGAAACGATGTGTCGAATACCGCCACTTGCGGGACATCGGGAAGCAATTTCAGCGTGGCCTCGATACCGGCGAGATTGGCGGGATTATGAAGCGGCGCGAGGGCGATGCATTCGCGTATCGTCGAGACCACTTCGTCGGTGATAAGCACCGACGACGCGAAATGCTCGCCGCCGTGTACGGTGCGGTGTCCCACCGCGCCGATGTCCGTCAAGTCCTTTACCACACCGACCGCGGGATCCATGATTTTATCCAGCACGAATGTCGCGCCGTCGAGGTGGTTCGATACATCGGCTTCGAACACGTGCTCGGTATCGCCCACGATATGCTTCAGCCGCGTGCCGTCGAGCCCGATGCGTTCGAGAAGCCCCTTGCACAAAAGCTTTCCATCGGGCATGTCGAGAAGCCGGTATTTCAGCGACGACGATCCCGTGTTGACTACGACAATAATCATTGACTGCTCCAACGAAAGGTATGATGGCCTTCTACCTTTCCGCTGTCATATCACTTTCCGAAGCGACGATTATCTCCTCGAGCACCTGCTCCTCCGGTATCCCATGCCCCTCCACGCCCGGGATCAGTTCGACGACCTTGTTAAATAACTCCGCTGCGAATCCCTGCCTTTTTACGGGCGGGATATCGTTCCTCCGTTCGAGAAACCTCCGGATCGTGTTGAGCTGCCCGGAGGACAGGGGCGCGATGTCCGCCCTGGTGAAAAGGCCGATCGGGGGATATGTCGGCCTGAACATGCCGACACGCTTCACCGCGAGAAGCTGCATGATACTTATCCTGCGCTCGGTAATCACGAGGGTCCCGGCGGCGATGTCGCCGAGGCGCTTGTATGTCGGCGATGCGAACACTATGAGGAAACCTATCATCAGCGCGGAGAGAAGATAATCCACCGGGCGGAGGAAATTCCTGATCAAACTCGATGTGAAATTTACCGGCAGCCCGCCGTCGCGTATCACGCGGCAGTTCATCAGCCGCTTGCCCGGCGACCTGCCGTTCCATATGAGCTCGAAGAACATGAAGTAGCCCCAGTCGATGATGAACGAGATGACGAAGAGCATCACGAGGCTCATCTCCATTCCGCTCTGCATATCCGGCGCTCCCTCGATAAGCGGCCCGGCCGCAACGATAATAATGACGACGATCACCACCTGGATGACCAGGTCGATCAGGAGCGCCATCACGCGCGAGGCAAGCCCCGACAGGTCGAATGTGAATTCAACCGCCTCGGGGGTGATTACACCTATTCGATCATCGACTGGCATGCCCGCGTATGATATAGGAAACGGGAATACAGGGCAATGCCCGACCGCGCCGCCCGATTTGATGTGTCAGGATAGTCCGTTCCTTTGCGGCTGTTGTATAATTGAACCGATGTCCTCGTTCATAGGCGAAAGGAAAGATTATTTATTGCGCCTGGAATATCTTCTCGGCCGGGCATCGTACGCGCGCGGCCTGAGAAGATTCACGCGTGATGAACTGTATGAACTCGGCCGCCTCTA
>CAZSPL010000217.1:0-5548 GCA_964608735.1 uncultured Planctomycetota bacterium
GGGCTTTAATCTCGACGGGACGCGCAAATATCCCCCCTTCTATTTTTTCGGCAGCTTCAGCCGAAAGCTTAAATTCATATATATGGAAAAATGCCTCCCGGACGAGTTCATATGACCCGGCGAGGCTGTGCCTGAGCCGTGCCGCATTCTGTATCGCCGTCGCTATGTCCCGGTGAAGCCGCGCCCCATCGCGTATTGCCGCCGTCTCCTCCCCGAGACTCTCCGCCATCGCGGCGACATCGGCATAAATCCCCGCGTCATCGGTAACCACCGCCCCGCCGCCGATTACCCCCGGAATAAGCTTCACCCTTCCGAAACTGATGAACGACAGCGGCCCGAAACTCCCGGCGGGCTTGCCGCCGATAACCGTTCCCGCCGCCTGGCATGCATCTTCGAGAAGCAGCGCGCCGTATTCATCGCATAAACGCCCTATCTCGTCGATCCTGCACGGCTTGCCGAATATATGCACCGCGATGACCGCGCGGCATCCCGCTTCGAGGGCGACGCGCACGCTTTCCGGCGACATGTTGAGGTCGACGGGATCGCAGTCGCAGATTACCGGCACCATCCCGACCGACGATACGACATTCGCCGGCGTTAGGCAGCATATCGATGGCACCGCCACCTTGTCGCCCGGCTTGAGCAGCGCCCTGAGCGCGACGGCAATCGCGCTCGAGCCGCGCCCGGTAAGCACCGCGTAGCGGCGTCCGAATGTCTCAGCCACCAATGCAGCTATTTTGTCGAGTTCTTTCACGACAACGGCGGGAATCTGTTCCCATTTATTTCATCGGTAATTGGGGCAATCTATGAATGCGCGATGCAATAATCACAAGCCCTTAAACATCTCTTTCCCCTGGGACCGCGGGCTGCCAGCCCGCATGATCCAGCCCGCGAGACTGTCCCCAAACGCATAATGTCAATCCTCTCGACATCCTGCCTGGGACTGTCCCAAGGGCTGCTACATCACCCCAAACCCCGGGTAGCGCGTATCTATTCGCACTCTTGTGCGACGGCGTAGCCGTGATGCGCGCTCCGTCTGCCTGCTCCCTTAACCCTTCGCGATGCTTATCAGCACCATACCCCCGGGCGATTCCTCCCCGATATTCACGCTGAACCGGTTCCCCCCATCGCTGATTTTGAAGAACGCATGAAGCGGCGCCTTGCCCTGGTCGCCGAGATTATTGCCTGCATCCATCTCCCTTCCCTTAAGTATCTGCGAGTAATACATCCACACATTGATGAACGGGTCGCTCGTCGTGGTCGTGTGGCTGGTCGCATCGCCGATATTCTCCTTGATGCGATTTCCGTTGGTGGGGTTCGTTATCGGGTACACGAGATCCTGCAATGTAAGAGCCCCCTCCACCGGCTCCGCGGCACCCGGCCCGCTCACATCAGGCAACACCAGCCCGTCGCCGTCATCGTCGGTCTTCTCGCCGCCCGGCGGTACTTCCTCGATAACACCTTCCTCCCCCTGCTCCTCGCCGGTGGTGGTATCTATCTTCCCTGCTTCCACCGCACCCTTTGCGGCGTCCGCCGCGCCCTTCAGCGCTTCAGTCTCCGCCTTATTCTCCTTCTCGCAGCCCAATACGAACATCAGGCATGCTATCGCCGCGATGATAAGAAATCCTTTTATGATTTTCATAGCCGCTTCCTCCAACTGTTCTCCAAGGCATTATACGACCACATTATACGTCAACATTATACGACAATTTCACCCCCTTGCGGGTTGGATAAATTATCGCGGGGTTTGCCAACCGGTTGATGTCCCTGCATAATTACATCCATGCATGCGCAGACTACCATCATCGACCCCGACAAATGCACCGCTTGCGGCGAATGCATCAAAGAGTGCCCGGTCACGTTCCTCGGCGCGGACAACCGCGGCAAAGCTATCCCCATACGCGAAACCGGCTGCATACGGTGCGGGCATTGTGTCGCCGTATGCCCGGTCGATGCCGTCACTCTCCCCGCATATACTGCCGATAATTTCCCCCCTGCGCCCGCGCCCGGCATCGAATACTCGGCGCTCATGTCATTCCTGCGACGTCGCCGCTCCGTACGCCGCTACGAAAACAGGCCCGTCTCGAAGGGCGTCGTAGAAAAACTCCTCGATGCCGCGCGCTATGCCCCCACCGGCACCAACCGCCAGGCCCGCAGGTTCCAAATCGTCTACGGCGCGGAAAATGTGAGGCGAATCGCCGCGGCGATGCTCGGCCACGCATCCAAACTCGTCAACCTCATGGAATCCCCGCTCGGAAGAATCCAGGTTCGCGTGGTTGCCGGCGGGAAGGCATACAAAGCCCTCGACGAATATCTCCCGGTCTTTCGCGAAATGATAATGCGCTTCGAGGACGGCGGCGACCCGGTCTTCTACCACGCGCCGCTCCTCATCGGGATCCACGATGACAGAAACTCATACACCGCCCACGAAGATTGCGTCATCGCCGGCTACCACATGGTCCTCGCCGCCGAAACCCTCGGACTCGGAAGCTGCATCAACGGTTTCCTTACATCGACCGCCCGGCATTCGAAACCGGTGCGCGACGCCATGCACATCCCCGGCTCCGACCACCTATATTTCGCGGTCGGATTCGGCTGGCCCGATGTGGAATATCTCCGGCTCGTCGACCGCTTCCCGGGGGAAATCCACTGGATTGAAGGATGACACGATGAATGCAATGAATATTATCGAACTTCCCGAACCCGACACCACCGGCGCGATGCCGCTCGAACAATGCATCGCCGCGAGACGAAGCATAAGGCAATTCTCCCCCGACCCATTACCCCCCGCCTCCATAGGCCAACTATGCTGGGCCGCGCAGGGCATCACCGACATCAAGCGCGGATACCGCGCGGTGCCGTCGGCGGGCGCGACATTCCCCGCCGAAATCTTCGCTGTCATCCACGAAGGTGTCTATCGCTATGTCCCCCTCAAACACCAGCTCGAACTCGTGACCCAGGGCGATGTCCGTCCCGCTCTCTCCAAAGCGTGCCTCGCACAGGGATTCGTACGCCAGGCCCCACTGAATATCGTCATCGGGATGATTCCCGCCCGCACAACCGGCCACTATGGCGCGCGCGGCGAGCGGTACATCGTCCTCGAAGCCGGGCACATCGCGCAGAACCTCCACCTGCAGGCAATCGCGCTCGGACTCGACTCCGTCGCCGTCGGCGCATACAACGACAACGCCGTCGCCGAAGCATGCCATATGCCCCCCGAAATCGACCCGGTCTATATTGTTACTATCGGGAAGGCGAGATAGAAGAAGCAGTAATGTTTCTTTAGAATTATTTTCAGCTTAATAAACGGCTTTAAATCTCATTAAAATTCAGGCTATTAATAACGATTACTGTTATGCAGAAAATAAAACATAACCCCCCTTGACATTCGAAATACTTGGGGTATTATAAGTTTATTCAAATCAAATAACGCTTAACAAAAAGGGAGGATTAAGCGATGAGTAACAAAGGAATGCAGCTTCGGTTGTTCGGGGGGGGGGGGGGGTAGCGCCTCCTTCGGAGTTAAGTAGTCCGCCCATGGTAAAGCTTTCCGAAAAGTACGCTAACAGTGGGAGGACGGTCCTCGATTCATACCTTCTAAGCTACAACAAGAAATCAGGGGAAGTTTCGGTAACGCAGGCACGTAACGCGTTGCAGCATTTTAACGTCACGGAGCATGCATGGGGGGAGAACTGTGGTTCCGGCACACAGACAACGGATGACGATTGCGTCGTTATCACGGCGGAGCATCACAAGCCGACTCACTCGATCGAAGGCACTATCATCATCCGGAACAACTATTTTGACGACCCGGATTACTACGACGGGTTCGACGTCAGGGCTATTTTCGTTGAGATAGACACTGACGGCGACGACGAATTCGTCTATGACACGTTTGATTGGATGTGGCCGGTTTGCGACTACACTGACCTTTACGCGGATGATGAGGGCATGCCGGAAGATATAGACGCGGATGCCGGGGATTATGGCGGCACAAATCCGTTTCTTCCATTCTACGTGGAGTCGGGGGATTATGATGAAACCGACAGGGCATTGGCTTATGGAGAGGAGATGACAAATACTTTCATTCTCGCGATAAATGAGGTTGAAGATCTGGAGGCAGAGGATATACAGGCCTTGATAATGATCGATGCCTGCCAGAGCAACCCGCCTGTCAGCGAACCATCCGAACCCTACCCCAACTGCCCGGAGCCATATCTTCTTGAGGCGTTTACTGAGCTTCAAGATTACAATTTCATCGATCTGCCGCTTGGAGGTTACGAGTATCTCGGTGGCTTAATCACGCTTTATGACCACCAGAATGATTACCCGCCTGGAACCAGCTATGGCAGCTTCACGATTAACAGCACTTTAACATTCTTCCAGTATGAAAGCGATATCGAGGGCAGCATTGAATCTATAGGCAGCAACTATCCGGATCCGGGCGGCCGTTTTGAGTTCTACATAACCCCTGATACCGATTATGCGGGTTTGTACGAAGGCGTATTAAGGATGGAGGAATGGCAAGGCGCGACCCAGACCCTGAAACACAAGATTTGGGTTTCTGTGACTCCGCAAACGCCTACGCCAACAGAGCTGGATTTCACCGGACCGTGCGCGCCAGTCCGATTCGATTGGGACACCGATAACACTCTTGATACGATTTTTCGCGCCGGTAATACTATCTACGCTACCGGCACAGCCTGGGGCGATGAAGGGAAAACGTATTCAACAGGGATCAACCCGGCGATGACCGGAGTTCCCACTATTGAAGATGATCATATTATCCTCGCCCAGAATTATTGGGTACATGCAGGCTTAAGCTTTCATCAGGACTGTCGAATTCTTGTGCTTGATTGCAGCGAGGACGACGAGGAAGAGATAGTACTGGACCCGCCACCCGTCCTCGAATCACCCGCCACTGGACAGCCGGTTCCTTTCGATTATGATGGTACTGGGAACTATGACATATTCGTTCTCTGTGGAGGAGGGGGGGGTCATGATGAAGTAGATGCCTATGCTTTGAATATAATCGATGGCGATGGCGACCTTGCCGCCACGGGGCCTGTCCAGAATACAGCCGTTTATTACGGTTCGCCAGCAATCTTCGAAGACAGCGGGACTACCTATGCGGTTGTAGTTAGATCGGTAAGCGGCACGCTGACGCTTGAGATATGGGATCTTGACACTCTCAGCGAGGAGTCGGATCCTATAGGTGAATTTGAACTCGATTCAGATTCGACAATGGCTGATCTTACGCCGGTAATCAGCAAATCGGGTCAAAATTGGATTATCTACGTGCCAACAGAGGATGAGATTTTTATCTATACGTGGGATGGATACGAACTCGACGATCATCAAGTTGTCGATTATCCTGGCGACAACGAGAATCAAGGCAGTGAGCTTGCCATTGGTGACATGAACGGCGACGGCTTTGAGGATGTCGTCGTTGGCCTAACTGAAGGAGTATGCGTTTATACCGGCTACAGGGAATCGGCTGGCGATAGCTTGCAGATTATTTGGAGCTGGCTTGATGTGAGTTACCCCA
>CAZSPL010000217.1:5558-6056 GCA_964608735.1 uncultured Planctomycetota bacterium
CTTTGGACAAGGGGGACATTATCACGTTGGTTCTACACCGGTGCTGATAGATGCCAATGGAGACCATTATCTTGATGTTATATGCAGCGTCGACGGCGAAATTGTCATTTATGATGGTTCGCCTTTCAACAACCATAACCGCCTCGACGATAGTGACCGGGAGCTATGGGCGTATGCGCCCTTTGCAGAAACAGCTAAACAGGTTTCTCCCGTTATTTCTGAACTGGTTTCCGGTGGCTTGCATTTTCTTGAAATCGGGATGCCGTTCAGTGATAACTATAGGCTGATTAACACAAGATTCAAGTGGCACGATGAAGCCTATCAACCGGCTCCCTGGCTGAAAGCGTATTACAGTCTGAACAACTGGAATAACACGCAAGAGAGCCCGCCATATTAAGTAGGAGGAATGAAATGAGAATTTTGACAATAGCATTGACATTGCTGATGGGAGTGGGATTAATATCCTGCTCGGCATCATCGTTAACGGCGCCGGTTGAC
>CAZSPL010000218.1:0-6054 GCA_964608735.1 uncultured Planctomycetota bacterium
CTACTCCAAGATGAGCTCTCCCCGCTATATGCGCTAAGGGCCCAGGAAGATTACCTGGTAGATAGGCCGGAAGTGTAAGCGTGGCGACACGTTCAGCAGACCGGTACTAATAGCCCGAGTGGCTTGACCATGTGCTTTTCATTTATCCAGGCAAGAGATTGCCCGGCTAAATGAATCACCGGGTGCGCGTCTTGTACGCGATACCCGGGAGGGAAGCGTTCCCTTATGGGACGAACCCCGTAAGACGTTATGGTCGTTTCGATGAGCTTGATCAGCGTATGCGTGACGAATATTGATATAACCCGGCATTCCGATGCCGGGGACAAATAAAACTTGTCAACTTTGCCTGGTGGTCATAGCGAAGGGGAAACACCTGTTCCCATCCCGAACACAGCAGTTAAGCCCTTCAGCGCCGATGGTACTGCGGTTTTAACCGTGGGAGAGTAGGTCACTGCCAGGCTTTTTTTTATCTTCATTGGACCGCGGCCACCTTAGCTGCATGCGAGATGGAAAATCGCGGTCCGGAAGGGGAAACGCCCGTTACAGGGCAATAGCATCGCTTGTTTGCACACACGTGCATAGGATAATTCATTGGTTTGGTGTATTATCGAGTCCGGTTAATTTATTTAACATAAAAATTCATGGTAAATGTTAGCTGCGGGGAAAAGATGAAGATTCGTAAGATCGCACATAGTGACAGGGATATGGTGTTGACATCGTTCAAACCAATGTTTGGCGATTGGGATTACCTGCCTTTAGTGATCGACAGCTGGTTAGAGCCATCGGCATCGCAGGAGACCTGGTTGGCATTCTCCGGACCATCCGAAACCGAATTGATCGCGATGGTGCAGGCATACGAACTAGAGACGGGGGACTGGTACTTGAGAGGCTTGCGGTCGAATCCTGACGCTGGGCCACATCAGGTAGCCTGCGCGATATTAGGTTTAACGCGAGCTGCGAGAGATGAATTTAAATCAAGGAAGGTTGATACATTAAGATATGGGACCCTTGCCACCTTCAAGGAGAGCCTGCGATTGGCGGGTTTACTCGGATTCCGCGAACAATTCAGGCTTGCTCACGCTCATCATCAGCTCCCGGAAGTACCGGACGCCGTCGATGGGGTCAAGGTGGAAGTGCCGGATGATATTACAGTACTATATGACTACCTTCGATATTCAACAGTGGTTAAACCTACAGGCGGATACTTCTTCACTTGGTGGGATACCTCCAAACTAAGGATGAGACATCTTGCCCAAGCGCAGAAAGAAGGTCTTCTTTTCAGGGCAGTTCAGGATGGTCGAATGACCGGGGCCGGATTATTCTGGCATATCCCCTGGCAGAATTTCCTGGTTTTATCGGTTATTGATGGGGCTGATAATGCACTAAAAGCCTTGTTCGGAACCGCGATAAATTTGGCGCATGGACTGGGGTGTCATGCAATCGGGATGGTGCATCCGTCCTTGGAAGAAATGCAGCGCCGGCAAGGTCTTTTTGGCTTGGGGACTCATGGTGATTATACAGTACAGCTTATATACACTGTAAAATAGCGAGAATTAAGATGTAGCCGGGAAGTAAAAAGGTTGTTTACGAACATGTTTCGGGATACCCTTTTGTCCCAAAACCCAACTTCGCAAACAAAAGCCTGGTGGTCACAGTGAGGGGGAAACGCCCATTCCCATCCCGAACAATGAAGCAACTATTTCCCGGCTTCAGAAAGCCAGGCTACATCAAGCGCCGATGGTACTGTCCCGCGTCTTCGCGGGATTACCCGAGGGAAGGTCGGACACTGCCAGGCTTTTTTTATTTTCAGAGCCCGTCCACCTTCACCGCATACGGTCTGGCAGGGCTTGTTGAAAAAGCCATGAATCTCCATTTAAAAAGCGAAAACATATTATCTGGTAGCCCCGGGTTGGCCGCCTCTTTTTGAATCCGTTATAAATGGCGGCCTACCCGGGGTAGAAGCCCATTTATTTCATGAAACAGGATGGCTTCAACCCCGGGCTACCAGGAATGTTGTCTTTTTCAACCGCCTCTGGTAGCCCGCGTTCCCACTGCCGCTTATGGTAAAATAGTATAGAGGCTAATTATGAAACTCATAGTAACACTCGAACGCGATGAGACCGGCATGATCGTCGCTGAATGTCTGGCCATCCTGGGATGCATATCTCAGGGAAAGACCGAGGAAGAAGCATTAGCCAACATTAAAGAAGCGATCCAAGCGTGCATCGAAGCGCGGGCTGAAGCGGGAATGCCGCTGACAGTGGTTTAGGCATTCCGCGCCGGTGGTACTACAGCTTTAACCGTGGGAGACGGCTTACTGCCCGGCCTCATAAGTCGACGATTTCTAATGACAAATCCCCCTCAACTGCGATAAAGTAGATTAACTCTAAGGCTGCCGTGTGGAGGTTTGGCCATGTCTTTCTTCAGATTACCCGTTTGGATCTGCACCCTCGTATTCCTTCTTGCCGTTACGGCGTTAGCCGCCGACGACACCGCCTCGACCGCGACGCCCGTTAACCCGACCGAAACCGTCAACAATACGGTCTCGCCATCGGATGTCTTCGATTTCTTCACATTCGACGTCACGGCATCAAGCCCCCTGACGGGAACCATCACCATGGATTCGCCGCAGGTCGGCACCACGATCAAAATCACCGACGGCGCCGGCAAGGTGCTGTTCGATAAGAGCACGAGTAATAATACGAAAATACAGGTTTATACGCTTCCCGCCGAAGGGCTGAGCGCAGGCAAATATTATATCCGCATGGGATTCTACTCATCCTATGCCTTCGACCATGATTACACCCTGACGCTCAACCTGGCGCCCGTGGCGAGCTCTTCCGACTGGCCCACCCCGATGGAGCTGAATTACGGCGTGAAGGTTTCGGACACCGTCAACGATACGAATCATCTCGACATCTGGCATCTCACCGTAGCCGAAATAAGGATACAGGGCAGCGCGATAGCGTGCCTCACATCCACCCCCGAGGAGCTCGTATTCTATCTCTACGATTCTTCCGAGAACGAGATAGTGAATAAAACGACGTCCGGCGGAAGCCTTATCTACAGGTTCGATTCCGGTGGAACTCCTCTCGAAGTCGGTGATTACTACATCGGTGTGCTGCTTCCGTTGAAAAAGAAAACCGAGACTTCATATACGCTGGAACTGAAAGCGCCCGGAAGCATACAGAGCGTTGAGCTGGCTGATACCCTCCCGCCGAAAACCGTGCTGGATAACCAGGCGATGGGCACCATGAGATTCGATATAGCGGATCTAAGCCTCAAGGGCGAGGCTAAATCTCCCTGGCCCCTGCGCAGGGCGAACCCTCAGAATACAGGGCAGTCGCGATACAATGGCCCGCCGTCCAAACTGAAGGTTCTCGCGAGTGTCGATCTTTTCACCGAACTCGGCCTGAAAGTGCCATCAATGCCGGCCGTTCCCATGATTTCCGGACTTACCGTCGGAGCCGGGGGCAGGATTTATTTCATGCATTACCAGACAGCGATGCTGTATTGCTACGATCTCCTCGGCAAACAGCAATTCCATATTCAGACTGCCGCGGGAGCGATCGGACCTGTGCTCGATGAAGACGGCAACCTTTACATCCTCAACGCCGACAAGGTTCACCTCACCGTTCTGAAACCGGATGGGAGCGAGCTGTATTCATGGGTGATTCCCGGGGGGAATCCATCCAACAGGAATCTCTGGATGGTGGGGAAATGGGTATACATATCAACCTATTCCTTCACCGATAAGAGGTCGATTCTCTACACCTGCAGCAAGGATGGCTCGACGGTGCTCACATACCCGCCTCAGCAGGGCAAAGGCGTCACAGCGAATCCCCCGATTGAAGGCTGGGTGGAGCGCGTCGCCGAGGACCCCCAGGGGAAATATGTTGCGGCCCTGGCGGGAGATACTCTTTACTGCATCTCCACGGGTGTAAACAATCAGAATATATTGTGGTATAAGACCTATACGCAGAAGGATGAATATCCGGGCTATCCCTCCGTAATATCAGACAATAAAGGGCCGATTATCATGTCTTATGGCGGACCATACTATACCGGTGCACCGCCGGCGGACGACCGTGATAATATTTTTTACAACAATGTTTTTAAGTCCTTCTACAGGATAATCCGGGATGATGACACTATGGAAGTTCTTAGTAACGAATATAATTGCTCATCGACCAATACATACGCTCTGAGTCATCCTTACGCCGTATGTCTCGATAGAGGGTTTAGTATCTATGCTGTCGATTACTTAAATCAAGTTTCCCTTTTTTCCACCGCGGCATACAAGAGCCAGACGTGGCAGATACCCGGCAAGGATATCACCGTGCATGATATGGTCATGGGTGAAGATGAAACGATGTATGTCAATTATGTAGCGACTACGGGCACGAACCCGCCTGGGAGTTACATAGCAACCATTTCCGGCCCTGATAACTCGTTACCCAATCAAAAAATAGGGCTACTGAATATTCAGGAATTGCAGGTTCCCGATGACTGCCTCATCTATCCCGTGCAACTGGCCATAGCCGGGCAGAACAAGCTCGCGTATCTCAGCTCCAGGGGCTACCTCATCATCTTCGGCGCGGGGTAGAAAACCGGTCTTTTTTACTCATATGAGTTAGCTTTTTGCAGCTTTTCGTCTGTCTTATCAGCAGCTATCAATGCACAGAGCGGCAGGAGGTTGTTACCATGCGACCGGCGAGGCTAAGGCAGTTTCTGAGTGTTCTGTTCATCGCGTTTCTTGCCATTTATATATCCAGTTCCGCATCTGCGATGAATGAATCTTATGACACCGGATTCCGTTGCCCGGTGAATCCACCCGGAACCCGGTACGATATCAGCTTGAAATACGATGAATCATCCGATACCTACATCGGTTACGAAACCCTCGAATTCGTCAACGACACGCAGCTCAAGATATCCGAGATAGCAATTGACTGGCCCCTGGCGTCGATGGCCGAGATGAAGATAGAGAATATCGAATCGCTCGGACGGCTGCTCGATACAGACGGCAGCCTTACCATCATCGAACTGAAAAACCCGCTTGCTTCCGGCGAGAAATTCCAGGCTCAGATATCCTTCCAATATCCCTCCTTCCCATTCTATGACGACATGAATATCTTGACCGACTGGTATCCGCGCTTATGGTGGGGACGGAGCACCCTCGATGATTATACGGTTTCAATCGCGCCCCCTGCTGATTGTGTAGTGCTTGCAAGCGGGCCCGCCGATGAATCCGGGACCGTGTTTGAAGCGGATGGTATTCGTTCTTTCGGGATAGTCCTCGCGAAAGGCTACGATATTTTACAGGCTGATTCGGGGCCGGTTCGAGTCAGCATCCTGACGAATGACAACAACAAGGAATGCGTCAAGCTTCTTCTTGAAACGGCTTGCGATAGTATTTCCTTTTACTCTGAATGGCTCGGTTTTTATCCCCACGAATCGCTCGCCATCATCCCGGGGATGGAAGAACCGGTGGGAGGATATCCCGTCGCGAGCGCCATAGTCGCCATCCATGGGCAGGGGCGCATGAATGAACTGCCGATTTCGCGATGGCGCTACATCACTGCGCACGAGGCGGGGCATCAATACTGGATGGAATATGTGCTCGAAGCCCCCCGCAGCCGCTGGCTGATGATAGGCCTCGGCGTCTATGCCGACCGGGCATACATGCTCGCTCGCGGATACGGCGATATCCACGAGCGGGAAATGCTCGAGCGGTATATGAAGGGCATGGAGGAAGGAGCATTCACCCGCATGGACCTGTCATCCGATGAGCTCATGGAAATCGATTTCGATTACAATAATATCGTAACCCACGGCAAGGGCTTCGGGCTGATAAGTTCCCTCGCCTGCTATCTCGGGGAGGATGTCTTCGACGGGATATATCTCGAAGTTCTCGGTTCATACAAGGGCTGCGAGATGGATTCAGCGGAGTTTCAAAAGATATGCGGGCAAGCATCCGGTGAGGATTTCGGCTGGTTCTTCGACCAGTGGATATATACAAACCGATACCTGTGTTTCGAAACGGACGTTGAA
>CAZSPL010000219.1:0-5945 GCA_964608735.1 uncultured Planctomycetota bacterium
ATAAAATCGAGGACCCGCTGAGCGAGCATATACTCAAGAAGGACTTCGAGCCGGGTGATACGGTGAAGATCGATTATGTGAATGAGGAAGTTACGTTTGAGAAGGAAGTCTAAATAGAACGGATTCTGAATATTCAACCCGGGCGCAGTCCCGGGTTTTTTCGTTGCGGGTGTTGCCCATGGAACGAGGTCGCATTCCTCCGAAAAATCACCTAAGCTGAAACAATCCTGCCTTCAAGGCTGTAGTATAATCAGGCGGCTCGGTATGGAAATTGCACAAGCCATTGCAAGATGCCTGTCCGGTGACAAGGGCGCGTATGAAGCGGTCGTAAATGCGCACGCCGACAGGCTGGTGGCGGTACTGAGCAAGCTTATGGGCAACGTCGACGATGCCCGCGACATCGCGCAGGAAGCTTTCGTCAGGGCATACCTGCATCTCGATAAATACGACATCAACCGCCCGTTCGAACCGTGGCTATACAAAATAGCGCGGAACCTCGCATACAATCATCTGAAGCTGAAGGGGCGTCGCGCCGAAGGATGGCTCGAGCTCGACGGCGAATTTCATCTCGGAAGGCTCGAAAGTGAAACAAAATCGCCGGTGGATGGTGTAATAGACGATGAGAGGCGTTCAGCGGTCGACCGGGTGCTCGTGAGAATGCGCCCGGAATTCAGGGAAGTGCTGACGCTGAGGTATATGGAACGAATGGAGTATGAAGAGATTGCATCGGTGATGGGAATACCCATCGGGACCATGAAAACATGGTTGAATCGCGCGAAGGAGCAGTTTCGAAAATTGGCGGACGGGAGTGAGATTTTCTGATGCGTTGCGAAGAAGTAAACAAGCTGATAATGGATTACATCGACGGGCGGCTCGGACGTTTCAAGACCGAGAAGTTCGAGCGGCATATCGAGGCGTGCCGGGCGTGCCGCGAGGAATATGAAGCGGAGTTGAAAATGGCGTCGGCATTCGATATTGAAGCCGAGGGTATCGCCGGGCCGTTTTTCGTCGAGGATGTTTTCGCCAATATCGATACGGCGCTGGAGCGGGAATACGCGTTATTGAGAATAAATGGAACCCCGAAGATCGTGGCCCTCGCGGGAGCCGTGGCGGTAATGGTCGTTGCGTTGGTCCTTTGGAGCACGGGGTGGGGCGCGTTCGGGGAATCGGGAACGATACGGCTTGTTATCGCCGATGCGTCAACGACCGGGGGCGAATGGTTCACGGGATTGGGCGGATTGCTTGTGGGCGTATATGATGCATTAGCCGCGGGTTTCCATTCGGTGATGGCTGTTCTCGGGGCGTTCTCCGCGCATTACACATCCGCGATAGCGATTCTCACCGCGCTGTGCGGAATAGCGAGCGTAGGGCTGATTGAGAGATTCAGGAGGAAATTCGCCGAGGAGTTGAGGACATGAGATCAAAGAGAAAAGTAACCGGCAACGGGATTTTCCGAACCGCCCTGATGATGGTCGCCGCGATAACCGCCCTGTTTGTCGCGACGCCGGCATTCGCGGGCGCGGGAAAAAGCGGCGCGGAACTGGGCGGCGTGCTTACCGGCATATTCGGCGTCGCGGCGCTGGGATTCGGGCTTGGGGCGTTCGGTATCGTCGTCAATCATATTTTTTATAAGAGGACCGTACTTGCCTATGTTTTCCTAAGGAAGAAACCGGGATGGTCGTTCCTCACGGGAGTAATAGTGACGCTTCTCGGCCTGGGGCTCGTGGCGCTGTTCCAGGGGGTCGAGACGATCCAGGGAATAATCATGCTTTTGTACCTTCTCGGCCTCGGGATGTTCGGCATCGGCGCGGTGATGCGTCTCGCCGGGTATATAGTCGAACCCCCGATAATCGAGGACAGCCTTCCATCAACCTGGGCTTTCATCAAGGGCGGATTCGTATTCATGGCGGTCAATATCGTGGTGATTATCGGTAACGCCCTGGCAATCGGAGTGCTCATAGCAGGGGTTGGAGCGACATTGCTGAGTTATTTCGCGGGGATGGGCAGCGCGGTGTCAGATGTCGCGAATTCGGACATGCCTGTCAACGAAGGCAAAACGGAATAATAAATAGTCTGAACGGATGCAGGGATAGCCCCGGTGAATACCGGGGTATTTTATTTGAACAATTTCAGTGAAATTTTCATTCGAGTGAAACACTATTCCGGCTGGCCGTGTACGCATAAGTAGAAACCTCTGGAGGACGTAAATATGCGAAGACGGAACATCAGAATCATCCTTGTACTCGTGATATCCCTGTTTGCCTTCGGATGCTCGGGCGGCGGCACATCATTGCCCACATCACCCGAAGGCATTAACGCTGACGTGCAGCTCAGGGAATCATTCGCGGGGATCGAGAATGTCAGCCCGGATGTCGAGATACTCGAACCGGCGGACGGAATGACCGCGACATTCTACCCGGACGGCGAGAACGGCAGGGCGGGTATCGAGGTCCGTATCGACGGCGAACTGGCGGCTGTAACCGATGAGACGGGGGAATTTCAACTTCCCGACGGCGTGGATGTCGGTACCACTCTCGAATATGCCGTCGACGGAGAGACTTTCTACAAGGCGGAACTCGGTATCGAGCGTGAGGCGATGGGGCCGGAAGGGCAGGCGGGAGATGGAATCGTATACGGCATGGTGGTTGACGAGCAGGGCGCGGTGCCATACGCGCTGGTCATTGTGACCGATGGGGATAATTATGCATACGATGTATCCAACTCTGTCGGTTTCTACGAAGTGCTCGGCGCGCCGACCGGCCATGTGCTGGTCATCGCGGTCGCGGAATTACATTATTCAAAGATGAAAGTTGTCGACATCGAGCCGGAAGTGCCCTATCAGCTCAACATCATGCTTAACATTGCACAGGGGCTCGGCAAGCTCTATGGCCGCACATTCGTACCGGGAGTCGGGCTGCTTCCCGGCGTCTATGTGAATTTCACACAGCCGAGCGGGATTGTCAGGGAGGATATAAGCAACATTTACGGTATGTACGAGCTGCTCGATATCCCAGCGGGGCTTGGCCACCTTTACGCCCACAAGACAGGCTATCACGATATCAACGCCAACCTCATCATCCAGCCCGGATTCAACGGCCTTGATATCGGCATGACCCCGATAGCGATGGGAGCGGTTGTCGGGCAGGTATTCACGCCCTATGGATATAAGGTAATCGGTGCGCTGGTGCGTCTTACTTACGTCAACCAGAACGGCGATCACGAGTGGAAATTCATGTACACCGGCGACCAGGGGCAGTTCGGGTTCGGGAATGTCTCGCCGAGCACTTACGCGGTACAGGCGTTCGCGCCCGGATGGACTCCCGCGATTGCCATAGGAACCGTCTGGGAAGGCACTATCCAGGAAGAAGTGCTGGTGATCGACCAGACCGATGAAACCGGGCTTCTCGAAGGCTGGGCGGTGGATTATGAAGGCCAGCCGGTGCCGTATGCGTTCGGGTATGTCGAATATATCGGCTTCAAGAGCTATCTCTCGGGATGGGCGATTGCCGATGAAAACGGGCATTTCGAAGTGGACGGCATCCCGTATGGACCTTATGCGATACATATCGAGTCGGCTGCCTTCTTCCCCGCGCCGTGGGAATACGCCGATATACTTCCCACCGAGGACGGCGATTTCCTGAGCGTGCTGTTCCCCTACAATCCGGCCCTGGCGGGGTCGATGACGGGGACGGTGTATGGAATCGGCGGAGACATTGAGCCCTACGCTATCGTTGGATGTTACGTGATGGGAGACTCATCCATATCCTACAAGGCTCTCGCCGATGAGAATGGCCACTACGTATTTCCATACCTGCCGCCAACGGTGTACAACGCGTTCGCGGTCGATGGTGAACTGAATGCGGGGTATGGATTCGATGAGGTCTTCACCGGTATGGAAACGGTTTTGGATTTGCATATCGAGTAAGCGATTTTTTTTCATACGAACCTCTTGAATACCCCCACTGTGGTGTATTCAACGAAAAGAAGGCAGCCCTTGCGGGCTGCCATCCTTATATATTAGAAACCCGGGAGGAGGGTTTTACCCGGTGCTGAACAATACGAGCTGATACGCCGTTGCGTGGGAGCCATCCTTTTTCGTGGCGGCATCGATTACCTTGATGAGTATCGGGTTCTCGGCATAGACGATTTGAGAGCCGCTCGTCACGAATCCGGAGAATGTCGCGTGGTCCGCGTTCTTATCGGTGAGCTCGAGTTGTTGCGAGCCGTAGATAATGCTCGGTGCCTCAATCAGTACGATCGCATCGTATTCGTCATTCTGCCAGTCATATACATCGACATCGAGGTTTACCCCGTAGTCCCCGGGGACGAGGCTTCCCGTCAATGTCGTGTTAATCCTGAACGCTTCCGCGCAGTGAAACTCCGGCTTGGGCACGCCGAGATCGAACAGCGCCGGCGGACGCCATGAGACATCGACGATGAAATCGACATCCACTGCGGTCTTGGATGTATGGAGCTTGACTTCGCGGGTGTATTCTTCGCCTGAGGGAATCGAATAGCCCGATTCCAAATCACCGAAATTGAGGTACGGGCTGATGCTGGTCATGTATTTTTCGGATTTATACAGCCCGGTGAAGCCATCGGGATCCATCAATATGTTACTCGCCACTCCCGACGGGAATTGAATGTCACACGCCGAAGCGACGATGAGCCTGATATCGAATGCGCTGCTGGTGATGTAGGCATCGAACATGTTGCGAATCGTCACCAGGCCGAACAGCCCGCCCTCGATGGGGTCGAAATCGCCTATGACAAGGCAGTGCGTGCAGTTGGGCGGGGTCAGGTAGGCGGTCACGTCGGCATGGAAATCGCCGGAGCGGTCGTCGAGTATGACCGGCGCGCCTCCTTCCGCGGGAATCCTTACATGAAGCGAGGCGAGCGGGCCCCTGCCTTCATCGAGCCATGACGCATGGGCTTTCCGGAATGAATCGGCAGAATCGGGAAAGACGAGTTCGTCGCTGTCGTCCTTCGCGCTCGAGCAGGAATACATCCCGAGTATGATCGCCCCGAGGATGAAGAGCAGCGTATAGATGATTACAAGACGCAGACTGATTCTCATTGTAGATACCTCCGACGGAATTCCTCATGAATATCATCTGGTTAGCGATGATGGCCCGTATTAATTGATATGAAACGGAGTTAATGACCGGGGTTGTTCGGATGAAGTAGGAGCTAATGTGGTGAAATGAGCTTTAAACGGACTATATGCGTTCGAGGAGGTAGAAGTTGCGGGCGGTGAGGAATTCTCTTAGACCGGGGAGATTTCTGAGCGGGTATGTCCACCATACCGCGGCGGTGCGACGTCGGAGCCTGACAGACCATTCCCTCGAGCCGGAAAGCATGCTCTCGAACCGCATGATGCTCATTCGATTGAGGTATTTCTTGTGATGCTCGATGTCGAGTTCGAGTTTCTGCGCAAGCTTGTTACGCCATTCATCGTCGCTCATTTTCGCGAACAGAATGGCCCCCGCTTCCCTTGCGAGGGTGACTATTTCATCAGTGTCGAATACGAGATGAGCCCAGGAAACGTCGATCCACGGGTCGAGATGATGTCCGTTACGAGCGCCCCATTGCGGGAAATTGGCCACGAAGAGCCCGCCTTTGCGTATAACGCGGGCGGTTTCCCGGAGGATACCCTCGGGATTTGAGTAGTGCTCGAACGAGTTTTCCGAGAATGCGATATCGAACGAAGCGTCATCAAAGGGAAGGGCGACGGCATCGGCCGTCTCGAAACGGGCGATGTGTGCGACACCCTTTTCCGATGCGAAACGGGCCGATTTCTCGATGTTCTCCTCGATAATATCGATACCGACGATTTCGGAAGGCCCGCGCAAGGCATAGAACACCGTACGTCCGCCCAGGCCGCATCCGAGATCGAGCACGCGCTTGCCGGTGAGATCGACCACGCCTTCGTAGAACTTGTCCCA
>CAZSPL010000220.1:0-5929 GCA_964608735.1 uncultured Planctomycetota bacterium
CGTTCGCGCCGCGGCCGTCGGGATCGAAGTGCCCGAAGAAATCGCGCTTGACCATATCCTGCGAATGCACGCGGCATACGCGCGACAGCCCGACGTCGAGGGCGACGGGGTCGAGCCCGGCATCCATCCGCAGATCGTTGATCTCATCGAGCATGAGCAGCACCGCCTGGGATTCGTCGAGCTTGACGAATTCGGCTTCGCCCGAAGCAGGCCTGCTCGCCGCAAGGAAGAGTACGGGAAGAACGAAGACCGGTATGAAGTATCTAAGGACTTTAAGCATCATTTATTTTAACCCCTGCGAACCCCTCGCTACGAGGGGCATATATAGCACATTTCAGACCCTATTAGAAGGGCCGCATCAATATTATCCTCCCGCGCGAGGGCCGGTTATTAACGGCCTTTAACGAGACTGATGGTTAATGCATCTTTACAAGACTTTCACACTTCACCTTTCGCGGGGGTTGTCCGATGAATTATAATATGAAGTGACATTGAACCTTTCATAGGGGAATATATCAGTAGATATTGAGAGATTGGGCGATCGAGTGCGATTTCAGGAGGGATACGGAACGGCTGATGCCGAGCGGTAACGAAGAAATAAAGGACGACAAGTTGGTATGCCTTCAGTGCGGGGCGGAAGTTCCCGCCGATGAATGGCAGTGCCCGGGATGCGGGAGCGACCGGCACCTTATTCAGCGCGACCGCGTGTCCGCCGGCGTCATGCCCTCCATGCGTCCGCCGCGACGGACGAGGCCGTCGGTATACAGCGGTCTCGCGATCATCATCATAGTCGCCGTTTCACTTATCCTTATAAATGCCGCTGGGAAACCACCGGCTGAAGCTGTAAGCAACGACGAGGAAGTCATGCTCGACATCGCGCTCGAAGCAGGCTCCGGCGATTCGACGGAGCAGGACATCGTCAAATCGCTCACCGGTCTCGAAGACGACGATTTCGATACCCTCGTCGGCGAAGGTGCGTGGCATGCGTCAAGGAGCGAATGGCCCGAGGCGATAAGCGCGTTCGAAAAAGCCTTAGCGAGAAAGAACGACGAGACCGGGGTCATGGAGGAACTCGCGCGGGCGTATATCGAGCTCGACGACATCGACAACGCGATGTTCCATCTCGACCGCTGGATAGAAGTGGAACCCGACGACCCGGCGCCGTACGCGCTCAAGGGAAGCATCTATTTCGGGCAGGGAAAGTATGAAGAGGCGCGGGAAGCCTATCGCGATGCCCTTTACCGCACCGGAGCCGGGGATTCGAAGATGGATGAATATTCCCGCAAGCTCGCCGAGATAAGGGATATCATCGCGGAAAAAGAGCAGGTCAAAGAGGAAACATCAGAATTCGATATCGGCGAAGGTTGGATACACGAGCCGATGCCGGAATACAAGCCCGGCGTCAAGCCCGAATCGAAGCCTCAGCCGGAGGGTGGTACGACTCCGTTCTCGCAGTTCTTCGATAACGACAAAGGCGACGATGACAGCCTCGTACTCCTCGGCGAGGGGCAGGAGAGCAGCACGACCGAGCCCGTGGAAGCCGATGCGGATACCGAAGAGGAAGAAGCGGCGGAAGACAAACCCGAAGGCTCGATAGAGATCACCCTCGGCGAGGGGGAATCGTCACCGGAACATACACGCATCACCGGCGCGCGCTATGACAGCTCCGACGAGGACTTCAGCCTCTACTTCGACACCGAGGGAAGGGCGAGTCCACGCTACTATTATGACAAACCGGCGAATGTGTTCTGGATTACCGTACCGAATGCCGAGTGCGATTTCTCCAACGTGCCGATCGAGAGAACATTCACGCATCCGCTCGTGGAATCGGTCCGCTCATGGGCGGATGACGGTGGCAATGTCCGGTTCAAGATAATCCTGAAGGAACCCATCCAGTATTCATCGCCGACAATAATGGCTCTCGGATTTTCACTGCGTATGTGGAGTTCGTCTTAGAGCGGCGGGAATGCATGCGGCGATAAAAACATTTACTTTCAATCCCCGCAAAAAGATGAAATGAATTCACGCGGCAAAACGATGCGGGCTACACGTTTTGCACGGGCGTTATAATGTTTGAGATTTCCCGTCACGAGGGCATCCGCGTTCGACGCGACCGCCGCCTCGACGGATTTTTCATCATCGGGGTCCGGCAGCCGGAGGTCCAGCGGCGCGGGAGTGATATAAATCCCGGAGCTTCGTATATAGCTCAGCCAGAAACCCCTTACGATCTCCCCGAACCCGAATTCCTCCCTGCGCAGGACATCGTGGTATTCATCCATGATCCTGTCGTCATACGCGGCGCGGACATCGCCCCTCGCGACGAGATTCAGCAGCATCGCCGTGGGAGTATCCGCGCTGAGCAGGCCGGATATCAACACGTTGGTGTCGAGGACGATGATCACTTCTTCCCGGCCCTTCGCGTATCGCTTATGACGGCTTCGAGGTCGCGCTCTTTCATGGTGTCGATACCCCTCCTGCCCGCGGATTTCCGCATGTCGGACAGGGCGTACTCCGCGAGCGCGCGGGTCACGGCCCGAAGCACGCCCTCGAAGCTGTCCTCGTCGATGCTCACCATCAGCGCCCTTGGCTTCCCGTTGTGGTTGACGATGAGCTTCCCGTCCTTTTCGAGCCTGCTGTAGACTTCCGATGGTTTCGTGCTCAATTCTCTCGATGATATGAACTTCATTCTTCGATCACCCCGAATAGTGTTCAACATATATTATACAATTAATCAAACGATTGTTCAACAATTGTCAAACAAAAATTTTTTACTTGAAAGAGGAACCGGGGCATGGATTTTGGGACGGAGGAATTACTTCGATGTCTGCGCCCTGATCCTCGCGACGGCGTTGCGTCCGAGGCGGGCGTTGAGCGTGCGGCACATCTCGGGGGCGTGAAGGCTCAGTTCCTGCCGCGAGACCGGGTCGGTGACCGTATAGGTCAGCACATTGCCCGATAACTTGACGCCTGTGACATAGTTCTTGAGCGTCGGGGGGATAATTTCGCGCGCATGGATATCGAGCTCCTCATCGGTCGGCCCGCCATCGAGAAAATGCGCGTGCGTTACGCGCGAGACAATCTCCTCCATATGCTCGAACACGCCCATACTTTATACATTATTATCCCGATATTCAATCATTTTTTATTTTCCGGGAAGGAAAAGCGGGAAATGTGAACAGATTGGGAGTGAAAAACATCTTATATTGTAATGATAGTGGTAAGATAATTACGTACCCGGATGACCGGGAGCGGGATTACTTATCCCTGGAGGGCCTGCGTGCGTAGCGCCGTAGCCGGGATATTTTTGTTCGCCGTGCTTTACATGCTGCACGGATGCTCGGGAAGCGAAATGCCCGGGCTCCCGGACAGCCATGCCATGCGCGCGCCATCTTCGTCCACCACGAGCTGCATCGGCATGTGGCGCATGACCGTCGACTGGGAATCCGGCTCCCTCGACATCGCCCCGCTACGCGGTGCATCCAAGGCGCTCAACGCGCTCAACCTTATCGAGCCGCCGCCGGGAGTTTTCCTCAAGGTGAAGCCATCGACCCTCGTCATCGACGAGGAGAATCATGAGATCCATTGCGATGTCATCATCAAACATCCCGTGCAGCCCATGGAGGGGCGGTTCAACGGGTTCGACGTGAAGGGCATCGTATTCGGCCCCCGCGTGACCAACGCCGACGGGCTTACCGCGTATTTCAATCCCGATGATTTTTCCGGCACGCCGCTGGGATATGTCGACGGGCTGCTCGGGGTACCCGACCAGACGGCGCATTACAGCGAGACATTCAACGGCTACAAATATTTCTGCGACAACCTCGGCATCGAGGAAAGCCTCGAGGATTTCTACTCCGACGCGGACAATGTCGCGAACCGGGGCATTTTCACCGAAGGAAGCACCAGCCGCAGGCATTACGACCTCGCGTTCGGCCCCAACCCGACGAAGTTCGGGGTCTTCAACTACGCGGTCTACGCATCGCACATCTGGCCGCAGGGGAACCCGCCGTTCGGGCCGGAGCAGTTCTCGGTCACCGCCGGAAACCAGGCGGAGCCGGTGTTCGCACAAGTCACCGAGCTATATAACACCCTCGTATACAACACCGATTTCAATATCGGCTCCGGGGCGATAGGGCTCTGGATAGATGTTTTCGACTGGCTGAAGCCGTCGGAGCCGAATCCCGTATGGATAGAATCCCCCGGCGTATTCCCGCAAATCGAGGCTTCATTCGTCGAGGAAATCGGCCCGTTCCGTACGCGGTACTTCGTCGAGACCGATGCCGCGCCGACAACGGTCGGGCAACTCGATATCATCGTCACGTCCGAGGACGAGACCACCTACGGCGAGCATTATTTCGGCGACCTGATGGGGGAAAGCCATCCGCTGTACGATGAATTCATCGTCACGAAATTCATCCATCGCACCACGGTGGTGAAATACAACCTGTTTCCATATGTGGAGCCGTTCGACGGATTCGGGCCGGAGTGGACATTGTCCAGCAATTGGACCCTCGAGGGCGACAACAGCCTGCTGAACAACCAGGACGACACCGACTGTTACGCGGCGCATATTTCCGACGCGATAAGCCCGGAAATCCCCGTGCCCGAGAGCGACGAGCCGCTGATATTGATGATTTACCACGCGGTGGATGTCGAGTATGACCACGACGAGATGTACGTGCAGGTCAACGGGCAGACGGTGGAGCCATCGAGGGGGATTTTATACAACGACGACGACACGCCGGGATGGACCGGCGAGATGGCGCCGGGATGGTCGGCATTCGAGCTCAGCACCGGGTTCAACGGCGAATGGGTGACGATACGCTTCATCAGCAACGCCGACGGCACCGGGCAGTGCCAGTCGAGCGGATACTACGGGTGGCAGATATATCACGTGATGCTCGGCTTCGCGGACAGCCTCGATTTCCCCGCGCTGATAGCATCCATCGATGGCCCGAACGACGTGGGCGATGCCGGGCCGCATGAATTCACGGCGGATATTTTTGACTACAACACCGATGACGAATATATGTACGAATGGGAAACCGGCGACGATGTCCCCGCGATGTACGACGACGGGCCGGGTAACGTCGACGGCACAATCGACATCACATTCCCCGGCAATGGGAATTACACCATCGATCTGCGCATCGGCCACGTGTCCGGGTTGTTCTCAACCGCGCTCGCGCCGCTGAACGTGGTGTATTACGACCTGCCTGAGCATGGGGTCGTCGAGGATTTCGAGAGCCCGCTCGGCGACGAATGGCAGTTCAACGACCTGTCGCAGTGGCATTACGGGGAGAATTGGGGACGCATGATGGTGCTCGACAAGTGGGCGCTCGATGCCGACGGGGATGACGACGGGTGTTACGAGGACAACCAGTTCGCCGAGGCGCGGTGGACGGTTACGATCCCGGTGTCGGGATTCGCGGTGCTGAAACTCATCCACATGATAAACGCCGAAAATTCGCCGATACTTCCGGACTACTGCTTCGACGGCGGTATTGTCGCGATAGACCACAATATACTCATGTCGAGCGGGATGCTTAGCGGATGGGGGAATGTATACAACGACGGGTATTTCCTCGACAACACCGGCGGCTACATCGCCCCGGCGGGGACATTCTGTTTCTCCGGCACCAACCCCTCGCTGTCGACGGCATTCGATTCTTCGATACTGGATATCTCCTCATACGCCGACGGCAACGAGCACGTGATAAGCCTCATCTTCGACTCCGACGGCTCCAACTCTTGCGAAGGGTCGGGGGATTATACGAGTTGGTCGATTGATGAGGTGGGGGTTTATTGGGAGTAGAATATTATATTAAGATTTTCCATGTTTGGCCTTAAATAAGCTACTATTAATATTCTTATAATTGAGACCGTTGCGAATGCACATTGAAAATATATATTTCTCCTTCCGGGTCGT
>CAZSPL010000221.1:0-5899 GCA_964608735.1 uncultured Planctomycetota bacterium
GTTAATATTTATTTCGTAATATTTATATCGCAATGCGTACTATTTATTTCGCAACGATTTTTCTGTTTGTCCTCGTTTTCGCGATGTCCGGTTGCTCGACGAACAGATTGCAGGACCCCGCGACCCCGGAGGATGCCACCGGGGCAATATCATCTAATACACCACGCCAGTTATGGGGCATCTATCAATTCACCGTCGACAAGTCGAATGAAACGCTCGAAACGGTTCCCGTCCGAAGCTCATCAGTGCATCTAAACGCCCTCGGCTTCCTCGAACCCCCGCCGCTCGTGCTGCTTACGATTGATAATCTTCAATTCAATGGAAACATGATCGAGGTCGATGTAGGGCTCAGGCATCCGTTCCTCGGGATGACCCAATTTTCCGGGTTCGATGTGTGCGGCATATTGATTTCCGACGGCTCGACCGGCGGTTTCAACGATGCCGCGCTTGTTTATCCAAGCGCTGGTGATTTCCGCCTGCTCAACTCGGACGGCTATACGCGCTGGTGGAACCCGCTGGAATTCCCCGTCAACACCGGGGACATTTTCTGCTACGTCGACGGCCTGCTCGGTACGCCCGATTCGATAGCAGGCTATACCGCGACATTGAACGGCTACAAGTATTTCTGCGATTCCCTCAATGCCGATGATGACTTGTTCAATGTCGATCCGATGGAGCGCGGGCTATTCTCTCCGGGGGTCAAGAATGTGCGGCACTATTCCATCGCAATGGGCGACGAGGGGCTCTCGTTCAATTACGCGGTCGATGCATCTTGGCAATTCCCGGATGGCGATTCCCCATGGGAAGCGCCCGACGATTTCCCCCCGCAGGCGAACCGCCCCGAAGCGTGGTTCATCGACGCCGAAATCGCGGAGAATTCCCTGTGGAACGACGGCGAGGAATCGGGCGGGCATCTGCTGATGAACATAACCGCGTACGACTGGTACGGCTCGACCCAGAGCCTGCTCAGTATCGAAAGCCCCGGCAATTTCACATCGCTCATCGACGAGCCGCCCATCGGCCTCAGCGATGTTTCGGCGTTGTGGGAATACGACAGCGGCAATGCGACCCCGGCGGAAGGTTCGATTGAAATCCTGCTCACCGTGAAATGCGAAGCCGTGGGCTACGGCGGACTGCTCCCGGGAAAAGTCCAGGCGGCTTATACGGTGCTCGAAATCCCGGTCAGCGATGAGCCGCTCGCACCGACAGATTTCGTCGGCTGGCACGGATTCGGATACAGCGCCGAGAACACGAGCTTCAATCCCAATCCGCAGGGATTCGACTACACCGATTTCGAGGAGAAATGGTTCACCGAGGATGTCGGCTACACGCGCACCGGCGTCGCGGTTACCGAGGATTACGCATACGCGGCGTCGTGTACAAACGCTAATACAAACGAACAACACCACTTGAACTGTTATGACATCAACGACGGCTCGATCAAGTGGACGAAATATCTGAATCCGACATATGACGGCGCGGCCGCGTATTACTCCTATACCAGTCCGTATTATTTCATCGAATACAACGTCGGCTATGTCGTCATCGGCGGCGACCGCGTATGGTGCTTTAATGCCGTCACCGGCGAAGTGGTGTGGGAATATGGCGAGGCCGGATGGAATTTCTGCGAGAACTCGCCGAAATACTACGACGGCAAGGTTTACATCACCGGTGAGTCCCAGGCATCCATCAACATTACGGCGTTGCACTGCATCAACGCGCAGAACGGAAGCGGAGTATGGGTGAGCAGCGAGGTTAGCGGCACTTCCTATTCAGTACCGGCATGCAAGGATGGGAATATCTACTGGGGGATGTCCGGCGGTATTTATTGCTTCGATGCCGACTCGGGTGTCATGGAATGGAGCGTCCCGCACGGAACGAGTGCATACGACTACATCATGATACTCGGTGACCGGCTGTACCTCACGCAGTACGACGAGCAGCTCATCTGCATGAATCCGACAAACGGCGCCGTTATCTGGGTATGGAACGAAATATTTCACACCGGTTCGGTCATGCATAAATTCGCCCCGGCGCTGACATACTGGATCGACCCGGCCGACAGCAAGACCGTGATATGCTTCAGGGGCGAGGATAAGGCCGGGCTGCATGCGGTGAAGGATAACGGCAGCAGCGCCGAGTTGTTATGGGGCTGGAATATCAGCACGACGTCGGTCTACGGTTCGCCGGTGTACAATAACGGCGTCGTCTATTTCGGCGAAGGGGATAGCGACCTGCTTCGCGGATTCAACACATCCGGGACGCAGGTCTGTTTCGCGGCTATCGACAACGGGCCTTCCGAACACGGCTCATACGGGCAGGCCGGGTTTGCATACGGCAGGCTCGTGGCAAGCTGCGTGGACGGCGTTTACTGTTTCGAATAATGACTGATTCAAAGCGCGGAATTATCCAGGAGGATGAAGTATGAACCGACTGCTTATCATTACGATTGCAATCTTTATCGGTATTCTCGCCGGATGTTCGCATTCATCGCCGATGTCCGTGGCACCTGACGAACCGCCGGCGCGGATAACGTCCGATGATAACACGCATATGCTGTGGGGATTGTGGGAATTCAAAATCGACTCCGACGCTCAAACGCTCGATTTTGCAGCGATGCGTACGCCGGAGCTTCACCTGAACACCCTGCCCTTCCTCGAACCCCCGCCGCTTGTCAACCTGGCGCTCGAATCGGTTGCATTCAACGGGAATATCGTCGAGGTCGACATCGGACTGAGGCACCCGTTCCTCGGGCTCAACGAATTCACCGGGTTCGATGTGTGCGGCGTGCTAATCACGCGCGGAAGCATCAGCGGATTCATTGACGACGACCTCCTGCTGCCCGGCGATGGCGACCTGCGCCTACTGAATCCCGACGGATACACGCGCTGGTGGAATCCATCGGAGTTCCCCGTCAACGACGGAACCATCCTGTCGTATACCGATGGGCTTCTCGGTACCCCGGATTCCGTCGGTAATTTCAACGCGACACTCAACGGTTATAAATATTTCTGCGATGAACTTAACACCAATGACCCGGTTACCGATATTGATCCCTCCGGGCGCGGCATTTTCTCGGCGGGACAAAAGAATATCAGGCACTACACGATTCAAATCGGCGATGCGGGTTTGATGTTCAACTATGCAGTAGATGCATCGTGGCAATTCCCTCCGGGCGGACCGCCATACGATGTCCCGGATGATTTCCCGCCCGGGGCGAATCGTCGCGAAGCGTGGAATGCGATTGTCGGCATCGATGCGAACACCCTCTGGAACGACGGCGCTGATTCCGGCGGCGGGCTGGACCTCGCGATCGACGTTTACGACTGGTTCGATGCCGGGCTCAACACGGTTACGGTCGAAAGCCCCGGCAATTTCAACGCGGCATCGGGAGTCGGGCCATCCGGCGGCGGCACCGGTTATTCGACATATGAAATAGAAATCACATCGGCCACACCCGCACCGGATGAGATCGAGCTTCTCATCACCGTTGAATCGGAACAGCTCGATTACGGCGGCCTGCTTCCGGGGAAAGCGGTATCGTCATACTTTATGATGACGGTTCCCGTGTCCGATGAATCTCCTCAGCAGGGAATCCATTTAACCGACGTCACTCCTCCCGGCTGGCCCGCGACGCTCAACGATGTCTGGGTCGACGGTGATTATGCATACTGCTCGGGAATTGGCGGATTGCTGATACTCGATGTCAGCGGGACCGGCGATGCGACATATGTCGGAGGCGGCGCTACCGACGGCGGCGCGCTTGAATTGCAGGTCGACGGAGATTATTGCTACATCGCGGACGGCTCTTCCGGGCTGGTGATATTCGATGTGAGCGACCCATCGGAGCCGGAAATCGCGGCCACAATTGCGACCGGGTACAGCTACGATGGCATACATGTCGTTGACGGCATCTGTTACGCCGCCGAGGGGAAAGGCGGAGTCACGATACTCGATGTCGGCGGCGGTACGCATGGCGGGTCGCCGGACGACCCGCAGCTCGAGGGGTCATTCTCCGTGGCATACGCGGCGCGCGATATTTTCGTCGTCGGAGGAATTGCATATGTCGCCGACTACGAAACCCGGTTCCTCGTGCTCGATGTCGGCGGCGGCACGCATGGCGGCTCTCCCGCAAACCCGCAATGGGAAGGGGAACTCGCATCGATAGGGGCACCCGATGAAATATTCGTCCACGGCTCCTTCGCCTTCTGCGCGTATGAAAGTCCGCAGCAGATCCTGGTGCTCGATATCATGACCCCATCCAATCCATGGCTCATCGAAACCGAAATCACTTCCGTCGGAGTCAAGGACCTGTGGCATCACCCGGACGATGATTATCTCTTCACCGTCCAGGGAAACTCCGGCCTTGTTATTTACCAGGTGTCGAAGTCGGGATATCTAGATGAAGTCAGCGCGTTTAACACCAACGGATATGCATCGGGAGTGTGCTATGACAGCGGCAGGAGTTATGTCGCGGATTATTATGACGGGTTGAAAATATTCGATGTTTCCCCGCCGGAGGACCCGACATTCCTCGGCAAGTATTTCACACCATGCCTCATAACCGATCTGCAGGTCGTCGACGGCTATGTCTACACCGCCGATGGAACCTGCGGGCTTGCGATCGTCGATGTCGGCGGCGGCTCCGCATCACCCGAAGGCCCCCTGTGTGTTTCACGTGAAACGCAACCTTCCGGGGATACCGATTCGCGCGGCATCTGGGTCGAGGACGGCTATGCATATGTCGGCGGCGGATTCAGCAACTACCATTTGAGCGTTGTCGATGTCGGCGCCGGTTCGGGTACGCCCGAGAACCCGTCATGGATCGGCGACGATTATCATGCCGGGAACCGGTTGTACGGCATGCAGAAGATGGGCGATTACCTGTATGCGGCATCATATACCATTGACGGCTCGATGGGCGGGCTTGAGACATACGATGTCGACGGCGGCACCGCGGGCGGTTCTCCGACCAACCCGAAACGCACATCGACCGCATACACCTGCACAACGTGGGAATTGTGGGCCGAGGGGGGCTATGTCTACATCGCCTGCGGGCAGAACGGCTATCCATCGGGCCTTTATGTCTACGACGCCGGGGGTGGAAGCGGCGCGCCCAATGCGCCTTCGTTCGCGGACAGCTTCATCACCGAGCCGGATCATCTGTATGACGTGAATGTCGTCGACGGCTACGCGTACTGCGCCGGTCGATACGGTTTATATGTATACGATGTCGGCGGCAATGCCGGCGCGCCGAATAACATCATCGAGGCCGGAAGCTACTACATCCCGGACCTGACACGCGGTATCGGCGTTGCATACGGCCATGCGTTCCTCGTGCCGGGGCAGTCCGCTTCGGCGCTGATAGCCCTCGATGTCGGCGGCGGTACAGCCGGAGGTACACCGGAAGTCCCGGTCTATGTCGATGATGTCCTGCTTCCCGCCGGGTGCGATGCATTCTGCGTGGCATTCGAGGGCCAGTACGCCTATGTGGGCACGCATAGCCACGGATTGAGAATAATCAGGTTGTGGGATTGAGAAGCACAGGATTGTAGGATTGAGCGGGGCCGCTCGCTTCCGCCTACGCTCCGCTTCGTCGGACGAGTACGGTCGCGGTTCGGGCACCCATCATCTGGTGCCACGGGTACGCGAGTCTTCGAGCTTACCCGTGTCTTTGTCCCCTCCCTTACGGTCGGGGCTCGGGCTTTTCCATCTGTAAAATAAACAGAGAGAAACTAAACCCGTGTGGCACGGACAAGCGTCGACCAATACACATCATCCTGCCCGCCCGTCCTAAGCTTGTCCGTGTCTTTGGCCGCACCCTGACGGTCGCGGTTCGGTTAGCTGATGAGGGATGGTATAATCAAGTTGTGAGTAAGAAAGTATCAACAAATCCCGT
>CAZSPL010000222.1:0-5873 GCA_964608735.1 uncultured Planctomycetota bacterium
CAGAAGCGCATGATTCATATATGGTGGGGCGGGCTGCAGCGTAACGGCGACCTGATGCTGCTGCTGGCTTATTTGTTGACGCGTAACACCGAGTGGCGCAGGGCAAAGTTACAGGTGAACAGCATCGCGTCGAATGAGATGATGAAGGAACAAACCGAGCTTAATCTCAAGACGCTCATTTCCGAAATCCGTATCGAAGCCGATCTCAAGGTGATGACGAAGCCATCGGAAATGAGTGTCACGGAGCTTATTCACAAAGAGAGCCGCGATGCCGCGGTGGTCATATTCGGACTGGCCATGCCCGAGCAGGGAGCGGAAGAGGCCTATGCCGAAAGGCTCGATGAACTGGCGGGAGATTTCCCGGTGGCGTTTTTCGTGAAGAACTCAACCATCTTCATCGGCGACCTGTTGAAACCGAGCGCGGAGCCGGAAGATGCCGCCGATACCGGGGAGGAGACAGAGAAACAAGGCACGGGGCCGAAGCTTCCCGGCTGATACGCACACCCATTGTTGACATTAAATTACGTGGAATCATCAACGTATTAAGTTTGGTAAATACCATTGTCAGGATATTAACAGTGGTAGTGTTCGATTGAGTGAGACGCAATTCCCGGGGAGGCAATCAATGCGCAACGCATCCGCCATGTTCCAGACATTTTCAGCCATACTTCTGATTCTGATAATCGGCTGTTCGCAGACGCAATTCGCGTCGATGATTGATCAGCTTCCCGCCGCGGAACGAAGCGAAAGCGTCGCCGCGCCGATGCTGTGGGGCGCGTGGGATGTAGCAATTTCGGAGGATGGCAAGGTTGAATGCGTGCCGCTCCACGGGGCGAGCTTCGCGCTCAATGTAGCCGGCATTATCAAACCGCCGGACCTGGATTTCCATGTGGTGGATGTATCGGAGATACCGGGATATATCGACTTCACGCTTGATGTTAATATAACGCATGTTGTCTATAACAGCGGTGGATTCACGGGCTTCGACGTCTGCGGTGTTTTGATGGGCAACGGCAATACGGTCAATCCACTCGACACGGGGCTGACATACCCCGGGCCGGGCGGGATTCAATTGCTGAACGCCGACGGATACACACGCTGGATGAATTGCGCGGAATTTTCCGGCGCCGGACTGGGGATTTTTGGGTATACCGGCGCGAATGCCGGGACGCCGGGATATACGCCGACCGCGACATTAAATCCATATAAATATTTCTGCGACGGTCTCGCCGCCGATGAGGACATCCGCGCGTGGCTCGCCGCGAATCCGGCATCGAGGGGGATATTCACCGAGGGCTCGACGAACAGCAGGCGTTATGTGATACGCTTCGCGGAAGATAATATCACTTTCCAATATGCCATCCTCGCGCGATGGGCGTTCCCGGAAGATTTCCCCGAGCCTCCTTCGGGGATCCCCGATGCATTCCCCGAAAGCGCCAACGCCCCTGAAGCTGTGGCGGTTTCGGTGGCGAATGACATATCGGATATGTGGTATGACGGCGTCGCCGCGGGGGGAAATTTCAAGGCGGAGATATCGGTGGTCAACTGGAATGCCGCGCCCGACGGCGGGACGATGGGCGACTATTCGATACGTGTCGGGTCGGCATCGTGGCTGAGCCCTCACACGCTCGATATGACGGTTGATTCATCGGGTGGAAATTACTGCAATTACATTGTCGACATCCCGGTGCTCGGGACAGAGTCGGGGCCGATAACAGTGTGGATTGAAATCGCCCAGGCGGAGGAGACATATGCTAACCCGTTCGGGCTTGTAACCGGCGCGGATGAAGATAACATTTCGTCATACTTTACATACACGGCCAATGTGTCGAGCCAGAATCCGTCCAATGAATTCTGGGAGCCGCCCGCGGGACATGACCCGCGTTTCCTTTTCATCCATCATTCATGCGGGAGCGGCTTCCTGTTTGCCGGCGGGATGTGGGACATGCTCGTGGCGGCGGGATTCGAAGTGCATGACCGGACATACGGCGATGGATGGGTAGGGGATAACACCGACCCCAATCACTGGCCGATAACGTTTACGACATACTACGACGACATGATAACCTGGGAGATGGAGCCGGGCGAGTATTATGACATCGTGGCGTTCAAGAGCTGTTACCCGGCAAGCCAGATTTCATCGCAGGCAATGCTGGAGGATTACTACGGCTATTACGCGACGGTGAAATCGGTTACCGAGGCGCATCCGGAGACGCTGTTCATACCGTGGAGTCAGCCGCCGTTGAATCCGGCGGCGACCAATGCCGACAACGCCGCGCGCGCGCGGACATTCGCAAGCTGGCTTGTGAGCCCGTACTGCGACGGCGAGTTCAACATGCGTTCGTTCGATTGTTTCAACGTGCTCGCCGGGGATAATCCGGGTGATGCCGATTTCAACATGCTGAAAAGCGAATATCAGAGCGGGACGGATTCGCATCCGAACACGGTGGGAAATATCGCGGTTGCGGAAGCCTTCACGGCGTGGTTGTCGGATCTTGTTTGGGATTAGAAATTTAATTTGCGCGATAAATATTGTAGCCCACGAAATCTGATTTGTGGGCTACATTATGAATAGTTTCGGGTGGCACGGTTTTCCCGAGTCCGCGAGGGATAACCGTGGCGTCATCCGGATAGCAGTTAAGACCACGGTCAGCTCGCGGACTCGCAGACCGTGCCACCCATGGCAGACCATGCTACACGTTAATTCTTGTAATCGGTAGAATGAAGACAGGCGGTTTTGTTCTATAATAGGGGCACTTTGAAAGCTGAGGGAGAAGCTATGCTTACATCGAGAATCCGATTCACATTTTCAGCCCTGGCAATCTGTTTGATTCTGATCGCGGTCGGCGGTTCACAGGCCGGGGCGGCTGATTTGACGATGGATATGCGGATGATGTGGGGGGATACATATACCGGGGAAGAAATCGCCGCGATAGAGAGGGCCCTCTGGGCGGCGAATCTTACGCTCGACGACCTCAAATTCCGGAAGGATTACACCAAGGGATATGAATGCTTCCAGTGGGTTCGCGAGATGATGGCCGACCCGTTGAGCATCGCGCCGGGGATGGATAAGATGGTCGGGTGGATAACCAACTCCCGGGAGCTTGTAAGCCCGCACAGAGAATTGAACATGACGGCCTCGTATATCGGGTGGGGCCTTCCAGCGAGGCCATATTACAAACCGCCGGGATGGGCAATCGACAGCGCGGAATTCACCCCCGACGAATTTTCCGTCCTCAATTATCTTACAAGGATCGCGGATTCCAATTTAGACCTTCAGTTCACCGATGAGGAGTTGAATATTATCAGGCAAAACGCCCCCCTGGCTTTAAGTTGGCACGATGTTTTCGAATCCCCGTTCACCGAGGAGCAGGTGAAGCAGTGGGATGAATTTCTCGAAGGACAGCCCGATGACTACCTGTATCAGCTTATGTCGAAGCTCCATATCGACGTGATGACTTCTCGATATATCGTCTACTTACCCGACCCGCGCAACTGGCTTGTGGACCTTCCTACCGAGCTTTTTCCCGCCGAGAATCCAATCATCGTCAACAGCGATGCGGGACTGATCGGCATCGGGACATACGGCGACGACACATGGGAAGGGGATTTCGCGGCCCTCATCGATCCGGGCGGAAACGACCACTACATCAACTGCAGGATCGGCGCGGCATACGGTACGGAAGGCAAGCGCATCGGGTATTTCGCCGACCTCGGCGGCGATGATTTCTACGATTGCGGCGATACGAACATAACCCTCGGCGCGGCGGTACTCGGGGTCGCGGCGTTTTATGACCTCGGGCAGGGGAACGACCGGTACATCGGCGGAAGCTGCACGATGGGCGCGGCGATGTGCGGCATAGCGACGTTCTACGACGACGGCGGGAGCGATACATACGAAGGGAAGGTGTACACGCAGGGCGCGGCGGGATTCGGAATCGGGATAATGGTGGATGACAGCGTGCAGGATGCGCCGGTTGTCCCCACCGACGAGGAGACGCCGGACCCGATTGATATACGTTTGTTCGATAACGACCGCTACCACGCATGGGTAAATTCGCAGGCGTTCGCGCGTACGAAGGGGTTCGCGATATGCTCCAACAAACGCGGGAATGAAATATATGAAGCGGGCGGGGTTTATCTCGACGCACCGCTTTTCACGGATAGATACCAGAGCTTCAGCCAGGGATTCGCCATAGGCGAGCGGGGGATCGACTATGCGGGCGGCATCGCGTTGATAGTCGACTACAACGGCAACGACCGTTATCTCGGCGACGTCTACAACCAGGGCGTGGGCTACTGGTACTCGGCGGGGCTTCTTTACGACGGGGGCGGAAACGATACCTATGAGATGACGCAATACGGCCAGGGAAGCGGGATTCATCTCGCCATCGGCGGGCTGATAGATGTCGCGGGAAGTGATACATACATAATGCATTCCGGTCTCGGTGTCGCGGGAAGCCACGACTTCGCGGCATCGGTGCTCCATGACCGCGGCGGCAACGACCGCTACTTCGGGAATACATCATGCAACGGCGGCTCCCTGACCAACAGTGCGGTGATTTTCATCGACCGCGAGGGGAACGACACATACGCTGGGCGCAGGAGCGGCGGGATAAATTTCGGACGTCCCGAGCGCGGCTTCTGCAGCATCGGGATACTTGTCGACTTGCAGGGAAACGACGACTATCTCGGTATCATGGATAACGATACGTTGTGGAATCATACGGATATCGGCGTCGGGTGGGACACATCGCCCGCGCCGCTTCCCGAGGAGGAACAGCAGGTACAGGCCCCGGGAGAAACAGAGCCGGAGATAGAGTATCCCGAGATAATCGACTATGAAGGCGAATTGAACCAGGAGACATTCGATGAGCTGTGGGACATCGCCACTCGGTGGCGAGTGGGGGAAAACCGCTGGATAGTTCCCAAGGCGGTAGACAGGCTTATCGCATTCGGGCCGGAAGTGCTGCCGTATATCTCGGCGGAATTTGACGACATGCGCAGCGGGCTTGCGATGTATGCGTTCAACCCCATACTCAAAGCTTTTTATGATGATAATCCCGAGCCGGTACTCGATGTCCTCCGGGAGAATCTTTCGAACGGTGACGAGATGCGCATACGCATCGCGCTGGCAATCGTAAGCGAGCAGAAGTGGGTCGACGTGGAAGATTATGTTGTGGATATCCTCAACGAGGGAGACGCGGAGATGGCGCGCCGCGCGATAGGCACACTCGGGGCGATAGGGTCGCATGCCGCCGATGAAATACTGCTTGCCAATCTCGATCCGTCGGTCGAGGAAGCGCTCATCAAGGTGAGCATGGATACGCTGATGGATCTGGATGTCTATTGCTACGAGCAGCTTCGCGGGCTTCTCGATTATCCGACGATAACGGTACGCGAGGCGCTTGTGAACAAGCTGGCTGCGAAATTCGATGTTTACGGGGATGATATCAAGGCCGACCTGTTTTCCTGCATCGCGCCGACGCCTGAAAATACGGCTGCCCCGATGTTGAATACGCGGTCGTTCCGTTCGGTGCTGAGGATATTACAGAAGGCTGCATTTATCCCGTCACAGGAAATGCTCGATGCGATCTCGCAGATACTTGATGGAAATATAGTGCTTACGGATGTGGATACAGGTCAGTTTTCAGCGGATGACACGGGTTGGGGAATCAGGGCCGACGCGGTGAAGCTTGTCCGCCGGTGGCAGGAAATAGCGGCCGGGCGGCTCGATGTGGAATTGTGGGAGCTGCGTAAGCGGCTGCATGATATCGTCGAGCAGGTCGATGAAATGCTTGAGACTGAGAGCGACCCGTATGTCCTGTTCGTCGGTAAAGAAAATTAAATTTGTTTGAAACCAAACCTTTTTC
>CAZSPL010000223.1:0-5842 GCA_964608735.1 uncultured Planctomycetota bacterium
CCCAGTCGGCTTTGGCAAGGCCGTACTCCCAGTTGGAATAGGAGAATTCATCTTCATCCCGTGCCCATGGCTTCAGGCGTGATGCGCGACGTCGAACCAGATTCTTGTAGATTGATTGAAGCACCGAGCATATATTATCAGAAACCGTGTTGAAGGAGATAATCAGTTGAAGGATATAATCAATTTTTTATGCCGGATTCCAACCATTCGGACGAGTTATGAGTCTAATGATTTGTAGTCCAATGGCCGGTGAAGGGGTGGACAATAGTATAATGATGTGATAGATTAAATGGTTAGCGTTTTTCAGGGGTTCATTGACGATTATAATATATTATTATTTATTATAACTTTTAATTATTTAACTATTATACCGGGGGTTCATAATGAGCCTTAATTTCATGCGAATCATCTGTTTCATTTTCGGAGGAATTATCGGGTACGCCATCAGCAGATTCTCCGAGTCTAGGCTCCAGTCCTGGCAGAGCTTCCCGAACCAGTCAGGCCTTATAATCGCTTTCGCCCTCATGGGCTTCATTTTCGCGTCGCTGGTATTCCGCTATGTCCTCAGGTTCAATGAGTGGTTCCTGAAGGTCATCGCGCGTTCGAGCGGCCCGAAGATAATGTCCGGGCTTATCGGCGGCGTGATAGGGCTTACATTCAGCTTCGTAATCAACAGCTACCTTCTCGCCGCATTGTTCCTCGAACTTCCAGAGGAATACTACGGCCTCAAGGTGCTGATAACATTTTCAGTGGCATTCGTGAGCATCTACATATTCACGTTCCTGCTTTCGAACGTAAACCTCGGTTTCGGTGGCGAGGGGGCCGACGGCGGCTCGCCGGTGGCGAAGATCCTCGACACGAACATCATCATCGACGGGCGCATATCGGACATATGCAAGACGAGCTTCCTCGAAGGGCCGATTATCATCCCGGCGTCGGTACTGAAGGAACTGCAGAAACTGGCCGATTCATCCGATTCGCTGAAACGCAACCGGGGACGTCTCGGGTTGGACAACCTTAACAAGATGCAGGAAGACCCCGAGATATCGGTGGAGATCTACGACGATTTCAGCGAGCGTGACGATGACGCCCCCGAGGTAGACGCGCATCTCATTGCCGTCGCCAAGGCTCTTGGCGGGAAGATCGTGACCAACGACTACAATCTGAACAAGGTCGCGGTCCTGCAGGGAGTCGAAGTACTGAATATCAACGAACTGGCGAACGCCCTGAAGCCCGTGTTCCTTCCCGGGGAAGAACTTTCCGTGCAGATAATCAAGTACGGCCGCGAAGCCGGGCAGGGCGTGGCATATCTCCCCGATGGCACGATGATAGTCGTCGAGGGTGGCGACGCCTACATCGGCAAGGATGTCGCGGTGGCGGTGACATCCATGCTGCAGACTGTCGCGGGACGCCTCATCTTCGCCAAGCCGCATACGGGAAAATCACACGGTGAACCCATCGACCTCGGAACAAAGCTGGGGGAGATTAAGACGGCCGAGGAGTAGCTCTTTCGGCGGATAATGAATTACATGATTGACTATCCATCCGGCTCACCGAGCCGGATTTTTCATTCCTGATTACCCGGCGCCTGCGTATCCCTTCACCGGGGTCAGCACATGATACACCTGCCCGGCGACCTCTATCTCCTCGAGTTCGATGAAATGTATTCCGAAGAAATCGGCCATTTCCGTGGGTTGTATGTCCACCCGGTAACGCTGATTGACCCATTCGATTTTTTCGGGGGAGTTTAACACGTCGTCATGCACAACCACTACACCGCCGTTTTCGACGCTGCTCCTGAAAAATCGTTCGACTTCCGCCGGATCGCGCCTGAGAGCGGCTACAAGGTCGATTACGCGCGTGACCGAGCATTGAGTGAAGTACCTGGTGTACTTGATGCGGTAATCGTCATCCATCGCGCTCAGGTAGACAATCCGGTCATGGGGGCCGAAATTCCCGGCAAGAGCGTGGGCTTCGGACAGATAGGGATTCGAAGCGGGATTGCTGCACGGCGCGAATTTCAGCGTAAGGTTGAGCAATATCAGCAATGCAACGGCAAGCCATATTATTGCCGCCTTGAATGCGGGTTTTGGTGCCTGCTTGAAATCCGATTCGAGGACGGGAGCGATAAGGAGAATCCATCCGGGGAGATAGAGGATCCGGTAGTTGAACCAGTCGGGTGTGAAGATGAATGAGAAGATGAATATCGGAAGGGCGCTCAGGATGCCGATTGTCTGGGCAGGTTTACGGCATCGCGAGCGGAGCCAGGAAATCAGACCCCGCAAGGTTGTGATGAAAATGAACGCCAGCACCAAAATCCGCCCTGCCTCGGCGAGCACTCCGGGAAACCCGGTGATGGCTGAATTCGTGTAGGAATTTGCTGCAGGAGCCAGGTGGAGATCCAGTTCGCCCCGCCATGACCGCGTAAGGGATTCCGATAATCCCAGCGCCCAGTATCGCGCTGAAGTGATGTAGGAGTGCTGCCATTCGAGGAAACCGTTCAAATCGGTTATTCCCTTGAGCCATACCACAAGGAGCAGGAATACACATATTCCGACCACGATTACCGTCAGCAGGAAGATCAATACCAGCGGCCACCTGTCTTTGTTCCCGCCGACGGATACAACGAACAGGGCGGGCAGGATGAGAACCGCGTTCAACTCGCTGAAAGAAATCGCGGCAATGACCAAGAGCGCCATCAAAATGATGAAGGGTGTTTTCCGGGCTTTTAGCGGCAAAAATGTGAATCCGACGATCGCTGAGAGCGTGATGACATGAAAGGCCAGCGCCGCGGAGTTCTGGTTTGGGGTGGTGCTGAAATACCACACGCCGTTGGAGAAGGCGAATAACCCGAGGCCCGCAAAGACAGTACGCAGGCTGAATCCGGCGGCGCGGAGTGTCAGGGCGGCGGCGATGCATCCGGCGATGCCGAAAAATACCGACCATGCGTGCAGGAGACCGAGGCCGGTGATTCCGGATGTCAGCCCTCCGAGCGCCCGGAAGATGAACTGCGGGAGCAACGGGTAGAGCGCATGGTGGGGCCGCACAATCCAACCCGCTTGTGTTTCGATGTCGTATGCGTCAACGAGCCCATCCGAAAAATATTGGTAGCACGGCATCGCGATGAAAACCAGTGCAACGAACAGGCATCCCAGCATGACCGGTAGTATCCCGGCTTGCGGCTTCCTGATATCCGATGCAGGCGTTCCCATCGCGGCAAATGCTATCACCCGCCATGGCGCGTTACAAGGGCATCGTGTGAGTGGGCAACAGATCTGTGTTCTGAGGATATCAAGCACCTGCATCGGCTTCCCCGTTCAGCATTCAGAAGGCTGATATTTGCCGCCCCTGCTCGAAGGGATGCTATAATGTCCATCCCTTGAAATTCTTGGGAAAGGACTTGGTTTGATCGAGCAACAAAAAGGACATTGGGCGGTCGTCGTGAGCGCGGGAACAGGTGCCCGCATGGGGGGCAACGTATCGAAGGGCCTGCTCAAGCTTGAGGATATCCCCCTGGTTGCGTTCAGTCTTATGGTATTCCAGATGCACCGCGCCATCGATGCCATCTGCCTTGTGGCGCACCAGAGATGGCTTCATGAGTACGTCAAGGTCGCCGAGGCATACCATATAGACAAGCTCGAATGCTCCATCCCCGGAGGGCCATCACGCCAGGAATCGGTATACCTCGGCCTCGAGGAGATTAGCCCGTTCGCGCGACGTGTGTTCATCCATGACGGAGCCCGGCCGTTCATCGAGGAGCAGGATATTACGAACCTGCTGGAAGCGCTTAGGGATTACCCCGGTGCGAGCCTCGGTTATCCGATTACGGATACGGTCAAGCGTTGTGATGATAAGGACGTGGTAAAGGAAGAGATATCGAGGGTGGGGCTTATGGGCATGCAGACCCCACAGGCGTTTCGGTTCAGGGATCTCATGAACGCCCACATCATGGCCCGGAACAAAGGCTGGCACGCGACCGACGATACGTCGCTGCTCACAAGGATGGGACTTCCCATTAAAATCATCGAGAGCAAGCCGGATAATATCAAGATCACCCACCAGGGAGACATGTATATCGCGGAGCTGATTCTGAGGAAACTTAGAAAAGCGGGAACGGTGAAACTGTGAGAATAGGTCATGGATTCGATGTTCACAAGCTTGTAAAAGGACGGCGGCTTGTCCTTGGCGGGGTTGAGATCCCGTTTGACAAAGGGCTTTTGGGGCATTCGGATGCCGATGTTCTCATCCACGCGGCGATGGATGCGGTTCTCGGCGCGCTGGGCACTGATGATATCGGCACGCATTTTCCGGACACCGAACCGGCATATAAAGATATTTCATCGATGCTGCTGCTTGAGAAAGTCGTCGCGACGATGCGCGCCGCGAAGTATCACCTCGGGAACATCGATGTGCTCCTCCATGCCGATCAGCCGAAAGTGAAGGAGTATATTCCATCGATGCGGGCGAATATCGCGCGTGCGTTCGAATGCCACGAGCAGCGTATAAATGTGAAGGCGACGACTTGGGAAGGGATAGGCTTCGCGGGCGAGGGGCAGGGGATGGCGGCAAGCGCGGTTTGTATTATTGTGCCGGACATGTGGGATGAAGACAGCGATGAAATTCCATTTGCGGCTCTCCACCTGTTCGACGAGCTATACGCTTCCGACACGCACGCCGTTCCCGCGCCGGCGAAGCCCGGGAAGTCGGGAGATAAGAAAGCGAAAGCCACTGGAACTAAGCCGGTTAAACAGGTTGGAAGGAAGCCCCGCGTAACAAAATCGAAGGCGTGTATCGCGAATATCGCTGGAGCGTCGAAGGGGAATCCGGGTCCCGCGGCGGTGGGGGTTATCGTACGCGACACCGATGGCGTGATTATCGCGGAGTTCGGGGAAGCCATCGGCGAAGCGACGAATAATGTCGCCGAGTACCGGGCGTTGATACGCGCGCTTGAAGAATGCCGCCTCTTGAAAGCAGGGCAGGTGATAATCCGCACCGACAGCCAGTTGATGGCGCGGCAGATCGACGGCAGCTACAAGGTGAAGAGCGAGCAATTGCGCGATTTATATGACCGGGCATTGGAACTGCTTGCGGGATTTGAGGCATTCGAAGTCGCGCATATCCCGCGCGCGGAAAATATGGAAGCCGACAAGCTTGCCAATTCAGCATTGGATAAACGCAAGAAGTAGTCCCCGGTTCGCTTACACGTGGTAAAATATCGATGGAGCGGACGGATGGTCGCGTATGCGAGTATCGCATCCGAGGAAAGTCCGGGCACCGCAGGGCAGGATGCCTGGTAGCACCAGGTCGGCGCAAGCTGCAGGCAAGTGCCACAGAAAATATACCGCCGCACGTAAACCGGCATTCATATGCCGGGATCGCGGTAAGGGTGAAAAGGTGAGGTAAGAGCTCACCGGATGCGTGGTGACACGCATGCCGGGTAAACCCCATCCGGTGCAAGCAGGTTTCGACACAAAGGTTGCCCGCCAGTCGGAACCACAGAGCGCTCGAGGCGCATGGCGACATGCGTCCAAGATGGATGACCATCGCTCCTTTCGGAGTACAGAACCCGGCTTATAGTCCGCTCCGCCCGATTAACCGGCAAGGGTTTGCAGGATTACGGAAGATAGCTTCTATTGTCCTGGAGGTGCTTTTTGAGGACTTTCGTGGCATATGTCGAGTGGGATAAGGAAACCGAGCTTTATGTCGGCATAATTCCCGGGATTCCCGGCGCCCATTCGCAGGGAAAAACTATGGATGAACTGCATGAGAATCTCAAGGAAGTCCTGGAGCTGTGCCTTGAAGATTATGATGGAGAATTGGATGATTTGCCGCACTTCGTAGG
>CAZSPL010000224.1:0-5706 GCA_964608735.1 uncultured Planctomycetota bacterium
GATGACGTCGCCGCGGATGATTCCGGCGATGCCGAAGCTCCCATAGAGGTGACCATCGAACTCGGGCATCTGAAGCCCGCATCACCGGCCACTCCAGAGAAGCAGGAGCGTATGCTCGATGAACTCCACGAGCCGAAGATCGGCGGCAAATCGGGCGGGGATCTCGATGAAGAGACGACAAAGCGTGCGCTGGATGAATCGCAGGGGGTTGAATGACCGCCATGCAAGACTGGTGCCGCGTCATTGAAGTGAATTAATTCCCATTAACCGATGATTATATAGTGAGGTAAACGATGCGCTCGATCCGTAAATATCTCATCTCCGGCCTGTTGATAACTCTTCCAGTGGGCCTGACGACATGGTTCCTCATCGCCGTGGTAGCATGGGTCGACGGCATATTCCGCAAGTTTTTCGGTTTCCTGTTCAGCGAATCAAGGCTGTTCGGCGACCAGTATGTCTTCGGTTTCTCGATTGTCGTCGTCATGCTATTCCTTCTCGGGATCGGGTGGCTGGCATCGAATGTGCTGGGTAAATTGCTGAGGTTCTGGATAGACACGCTGTTCGAATCGGTCCCGCTCGTAAACAAGATATATCATTTCGTCAAGCAGGTGACAACGAGTCTCGGCAAGGGGGGCGGCGGCGCGTTCAAGCGGGTCGTGCTGGTGCATTATCCCTATCGTGACAGCCTCGCCGTCGGGTTTGTCTCGAATGAGGGTTTTCCCTGCGTGGACAGCGGCAAGCAATGCAAAAAACTCGTGGTATTCGTACCCACCGCTCCCAATCCCACTTCGGGTTTCGTGCTGCTTATCGATGAGGATGACTGCATCCCCATGGACATACCCGTTGAGGACGGTTTGAAATTCATCATCTCCGGCGGGACACTCGACCTCTCGGAAAATGGATATGCCCTCGAATAACCCGGGACGGCTTATTCTCCCTTCGTCCCCCACCACGGACCTTCGGGGCCGATCTTCTTGAGTACCGACAGGTCGGCGAGCAAACCGGACGGCTGCTCTATCCTGATAAGCCTGCCTTCAGCGTCGATATACGCCGCCGCGAACGGCCCTTCACCCGGGTAGGCCGGCATCAAATCCTCGACCTCGGCAATCGCGGATTTGTCCTCGTAGAAATAGGAGAATGTGTCGCCGAGGTTTTCGAGGATGACGACACGCACATCGTCGCCCGGCACCCAATCGTCATATTTATCGCGGGTGCGGTTATACCATTTCTGCGCTTCGGCCGACGCGTTCTCGATGGGAACGATCCCGAGCCGCATGAACCTGAATATCCCGACCGTGGGGAAACCGAGTATCCAGTCCCCGCCGTTGTATGTCCACACTTCCACCGGCTCATCCCCGTCGATGTCGACCGACGACAGCAAAAGCGCGAGGCAGCCGGGAAGGTCGGAGCCGCCGAAGAGAAAACATCCGTCATCGGGACCACCGATCTTTATCTCCGCCCGGAGCGCGTCATCGGGAAGGTTGCTCCCATAGAAGCCGGCATTGATATTCAGCCTGCTTCCATCGAATGTGTGCGTTGCATCGAATCCCTCATCTTCGCTGGTTCCCGAGCCGATGAACTTGATGCCGAGCTTGTTCCTTATCTCTTTTATCATGCGATGCTCGTCGAAGTCGACCACGGCGGAAGTATCCGCGAGCATCATCGCGGCCCTTAGTTCATAACGCTCCATGAATATCCCGCCCGTTTCGCCCGCGGTATATTCCGACGTGAATGTCTCCTTCCCCGGCTTGTCGAGCGGGCTGAAAGCCCCGTTGAGGTTGACTTCGTAGGAGAATTCATCCTCGTACGGCCATGCGATTTCCATCGGGTCCCTCAATCCCATGTTCGGCTGCGACATGTCGAGTGAAACCGGCTTTGCGGTTGCCGTCCTTCCGGATACGCACGGCAATAGAAAAATAACCATGATCGCCATTGCGAAATAAACGGTGGCTCGCGATAATCTTGGGAAATGCAGCGTTTTCATCTGCCTCCTCCTAAGGGAAAGAAATAACGGATATCCACAACTCAAGGAAAATTATCAACCGAGATGAGTCTAAATTCAAATAATACGCGATTATTTATCCTCCACGAGTTCAGCGACGGAGCACCCCGGCAGGGAAGCCCCCGGGTATTCTATCCTGAATGCCCGCCCCGCTTCATCGATATATGCTACCGCCATCGGTATGTCGTCCTCTTCATCGCCGACCGGCGCAAGCGGCGGCCCTCAGCCCCACGAGTAGCAGATTTCCTCTTCCTTCCCGGTGTCAGGACGCTTGAAATCGATGACGACGATGCTCGTCGCATCATCGGGACGCCATCCGTCGAAATCCGCCCGTGATTCTTCCCACCACGCCCGGACATCGCGCGGGCATTCATCGAGTCGCGAAACGGTAAGGCGTATGAATGAGGTGAATCCCAACCTGAATGGCATCTCCCCCATGAATTCAGCCGCCCAGACCTTCGGACGGTCGTAATTCTCCCAGTCCACCCGGCTCAGGAGGAACGCGACATAGCCGGGAGATGATGATGTCGATACGTAGAAAAAGCCGTCCGGTGGGGAATCGACGGTCGTTGTTATTTGATGTGGGATATCGCCTGCGTATTTTTCCATTTCCGCAAGGAAGGTAGTGAAATCGATCGTGCCGCCATGATTTTCGAGAAGCGTATGCAGTTCAATTGTCTCGATGCCGGCCGCGGACCTATCCGAAAAGGTTATACTTCCGAATGTCTCCGCGGTCGTAATTTTCCCCGCGCCATCTAATTCGATGCTTGACTCGGACGTTATCTTGAAATCTTCAAAAGGTGACATGTCGGCGGTTTCCTTCAGCAGGACGCCCGACGGCTTCTCCTTATATGTGTAATCGAATCGATAATCGGACGTAACAATTTCCGGAAAAAAAGACCGGGGCTCCTTCATCACATATTCGAACTCCTCGCCATACGGCCAGGCGACTTCATCGGCGTCCTTCAGCCCGACGTTGGGCAGGTCAAGCGTGAGCGGTCTCGATTCTCGTTTCCTGAAATTACTGTAGCGCCCGATGCCCCTCGATTGTCTGCCTGTTCCCCACCAGCGCTCTTTCTTCCCGGGCTTGACCGAATATGCCGCGCACCCGGGGTCATCCCCCTCCCGCAACATCCGCTGCAGCCGCGACGGCGGTTCCATCGTCGCGCCCCATCCGGCGAGAGCTATGCTGATGAATGACGCAAGAAGCAACGCCCCCAGTCCCGCGGTTCCGCAATTTCTCTTTCGGTTGATCATGCCGGCCACCCGCAATTTGATTTTTTCAATCCTGCTTCAACTCGACCGCCGTACACCATGCCCCGCCGATTTGTTCAACGCGTATAAGCCTGTCTTTCGAATCGACATAAGCGATCACGATATCTTCCCCCCTTGAATACCGCTCGACGTATTGATTGACCGCGAACGACATCCCGGCGGTCTTAAGCCTCGCGCCGAGATTCGCGCCCTCTTCGAACAAAATGAATGTCCTCACACCTTGTGGGGGCATCCACCCGTTGTAGAATTTCCGCGATGCATTCCACCATGCCGTGAGCTGCGCGCCGGCCTTCCCGATAGGCAATATGGTCATCCGCGTGAAAACCGGCTCTATGCGCGTTATATCCCCCTCGATCCTGTCGACGAGCGGCATCTGTCCGCCGCCCAGGACCCATACCGACGGCGGCGCATCGGCGTTCAAATCGACAGCCGACATCAGCAGCGCGATGTAGCCAGGGCTGTCGGCACCGGTATAGAAAAACCATCCCGCGCCGTGAGCGGCTATGAGATAATCCCTTACGTATTTTTTCTTGGCTTTCGCGGGATCGCTCCCCTCGGGGTATTCGTAGATCAGGCTCTTCCAACCGAGTTTTCCATCTTTCCTGGATGCAAGGATTTCCCGCTGCGGAAGCGCCGTCGAATCCTGCAGGAGAACGGCCTTATAGGAGACATCGCCGGTCTTGTGAGAAGCATCGAATGTCCCGCCGATTTCGAGACGCAGCCCCTGGCCGGATGCCTTCGCACCGTAGCGATAGTTCAACACTTCATCCAACCTGCCGCCGCTGCCGCCGGGCGCGACGGCCCCGCTCGATGTTCCCTTGCCGGGGTAGATTGAATAGCCGGCATATGCGTCCCTTACCATCTCGTATTTCAAATCTCCGCTGTAAGGCCATTTGATATCGGCGGGTTTCTTCAGTCCGGTGTTGGGAAGTTCGAAATCGAATTCATCCTCGGCGCGGCGCGATAGTGTGAAGGCGGGCTGCTGCCGGCCCGATGCGTCGGTACCCTTGCTCCACCAGGGGATGCCCGTACGTGGCGACACCGATACCGCGGCATAGGCCATGTTCCCCGGCCATGCGGAATTGAGAGATCCTTGACGGTTCATTCCCGTAAACACGGAACTCCATCCCGAGAGGATAAATATACCGAGCCCGATAGCGATAAGCAGCGGCATTCCTGTCCAGCCGCGCCTGTTCATGAAAAGCTTCATTCACCTGCTCCAGCCCGGAACAACATGCTGCTTCCGGGTAAGACTTCTTGAATATGAATATATCATATACATGGGAAGGACGTGAAAAAACGCCGCATGTTGCGGCGTTGTTAACGGATTATCGGGCGGGCGGGATTTGAACCCGCGGCCCCCAGCCCCCCATGCTGGTACGCTACCGGACTGCGCCACCGCCCGAAGTATGCTGAATATATCCCGCCCGGGCGGGAATGTCAATAAAAGCTCATCCCGGGTTCAGCTTAGAATAAAAGCCCGTTTATTCTTCCAATGTCATCAGGTACTCGATGACCGCGGCAATTTGCTCATCGCTGAGTTTCTCCGACGTATAATGGCTGTCGAGCAGAGTTGCAAGGTATTCCGCGTCGTATTTAAGAGCCACGCCTTTGAGGCTTTTCACATCCTCCTCATCGATATCCACCCCGTCGGTTGTGTGGCATTCAGTGCAGTAATCCTTGAAGATCTGCTCCCCATCCAGCATCGTATCCGTAGCCGGCTTATCCTCTTCCCAGTCGCTGCCCGCTTCCTCGGTGTTTTCAACGGCCTGGTTTATCTGAACGGGCGCATCATCCGTTGCCTTGCCCTTCAGGTCTTGACCGGCCTGCTGCGAGCAGCTTAACGCGGCAAGCACGAGCAGGGCAATCAGGACGCATGCAATTTTCAGCGGGCTTTTTCCGGCAAGGTTAATCATAGCTATATTTTATACTCATCTCGGTCATGAGGCAAAGGGCAAAACCACGACGTTATTCCCAGGATAAGACATGTCAGCGGGGAAATGAGTTCAACCGTGCCCTCGTGGCCGGGCCATCGCCGGGCGAAAAAAAATGCCGAGGGGCGGATTTGAACCGTCGACACGCGGATTTTCAGTCCGCTGCTCTACCACCTGAGCTACCTCGGCACGCGCGGATTATACTCTGAAAATTTCGACCCTCTCAACTTTCGAAAAATATGGCGGGGGCGACGGGACTTGAACCCGCGACCTCCGGCTTGACAGGCCGGCATCCTAGAACCGCTAGACCACGCCCCCGTGGATACAAGGTGCAAGGGCTGCATAATCTACCACAATACAGCCCCATTCTCAATATCCGCAAAACCGGCTTCGAAATAACCGGTCGCGCTGTTCGGCACTGGTGCCCCCAAGGGGATTCGAACCCCTGTTACCGCCTTGAAAGAGCGATGTCCTAGGCCTCTAGACTATGGGGGC
>CAZSPL010000225.1:0-5684 GCA_964608735.1 uncultured Planctomycetota bacterium
ACCTCCTTTTTACTCGAAAGAGTAACATAAGTGGTGCCCTCTCATTCTATCGGCATTCTGAGCCGGGACCGTATGTTGCACCATCCCGTTAACGGAATTGTCAAACTTGACTGAAATGGCCCGTCCTCTGCAACGCCGCGCCACAAAAGCCTCTCATTCCCGCATCAACAGCGGCTTTGAAAAAACTCATCCATTCGTATTGATTGGCATATATTTTGCATCTTATAAATTGTCGCTTCAAAATCGCATTCCGATGCGTAAAACGGCAATCCAGGCAACAGGGAGAAACCTTCGATGACCACGAAATCCGCTCTCGCACTGAGCTATCTCGCCATTATCACGCTCCTGCTCTCGTTGATTCTCGGATGTTCCGGCTCGGCCGGCTCACTGCTGTCGCCCGGCATGGATGGCTGCCCCCCGGGGATGGTCCCGATGGATATCCCTAACGAAGAATATCCCGACTGGATGATCTTTCAGGATGACAACTACATCCCCGGTGAAGTGCTGAATCCCTACCGCGAATCCGCCATCAATATCGACGATCCCGGCGAGCCGAACAACACCGCCGCCACCGCCGTCGTGTTCCCCATAAACTCCACGGGCGAAGACGCCCCATCCGGCTCCATAAATTGGCCGAAGGTGTATGAGGGAAGCCTCGACCCGGCGACCGACCCGACTGATTACTACACTTTCACTCTCCCCCAGTTCTACACCATAAGCATTCAGCTCGATGAACTGAACCTGGGCGATTCACCCGCCACCGAATTGCGCCTCCGCCGCGGCACCAACGCGTGGAAGGTCATCTACGACCGCAATGATTACGGCCTTCCGAAAACCATCCAGCACGAAGACCTCGCCGCGAACACATACTGGATCGAAATCACAAACACCACATCCGCTACAAACTACCGGCTGCGCTTCGCCAAGGGGACCGACTGCGATGAGCCGGGCAACAACTCCTGCTGGAGCCAGACCCCCGAAATGGCGCATTTGAAAATCGGTACGCTGAAATATCCGGATGACATGTATGACTACTGGCGGCTGCTCACCGAACTCGACGGCGCCATCTGCCTCGACCTGAAATATTTCAAGGATTTCAACACGTCCATCATCGACTTCGAACCTATCCTGCGCCGCAACACAAACCCGAGCCTCGTCGCCCCGTTCGCCGTCACCGAAAACGGGAATGATACTTTTGCCGACTATGGCACTATCGGCGAGGACAAACTCCCCGCCGGCAAGTACTACAGCGGCGCCCACGCCATCGCCGGGCAGGGCCTGTATTCGCTGAAGACCGAGCTGTATGCCGCGTCGTACTGGCACAAGGGCGAGCCCGACATGGTGAAGCTCTACGCCAGCAACACCAATGCCGGTTACGCGCTCATCGTGCTCACCAACCGCGGCAATGTTCCCATCCATTGGCATCTCGGAAGCACATGGCTCAATTTTGACCTCGCCGACGGCTACCTCGCCCCCGGCTATTCGACACGCCGCACCATCGCCATCAACAGCCCGTCAAACGGCCACTGGACACCGGGACAGCATATCGAGGATTTCACGTTCGAAGTGAAGGACATCGCCGATGTCGAAAAGTGCGAGTACACAAACCAGATACAGGTCGTCATCGTCGACCAGGATTACGACTCCGACTGGGACCCGGATATTGTGAACTTCGACCTGACGTCGCTTACCGAGGATACTGACGATGTCACACTCACCAACACCGGCGTGAACAATATGAGGTTCACCATCCAGCCCGATTCATCCTGCGACGAATGGCTGACCATCGACAAGAACCAGGGATACCTCAGCCCAGGCTTCGGTACCGTCATCCCGTTCATGGGCAGCAAGGATGGAATCCCGCACAACCAGTCCGGTCACGCGAACCTGAATATCTACGACGAGGCCTGGGTGCTGAAGAAGTCGTTCGAAGTGCCGGTCGAACTCGACATGGGGGTGGAACCGTCGTTCCAGGGAATAGCGAGGACCTGGGGTGCCGCGGGCGGTGATTATGGATACAGCGTCGATGTCGACAGCGATGGATGTTGCTATGTTACCGGTTACTTCAGTGGCACTGTCGATTTCGACCCATCCCCCTCGGTAGGAAATAAAGCATCAAACGGTGCGCAGGATGCATACCTGTGCAAGTATTCTCCCATCGGCGAGCTTGAATGGGTTCTTACCTGGGGGGGCAGCGATAATGATATGGGTTACGATATGTTCGCCGACGAAAACGGGTACTTGTTTGTTCTCGGCAATTTCTCCGGGCTCGCCGATCTTGATCCGACGACGGGGGTGGATATCCACGACTCGGGCGGCGATTCGGATGTGTTCGTATTAAAACTCGACACTCAGGGCAATTTCTACTGGGCTGTAAACTGGGATGGCTATCTTGAGTTTGCAGGCGATATTGCATCTGACGGTTTAGGCAATATATATATAGCCGGTGATTTCTGGGATGATACCGACTTCGATCCCGGACCCGGGGTGGAAATCCGTGAGCACAATGGCTCCGGCGATGCGTTTCTCAGTTCATTTGATCAAAACGGCAATTTCAAATGGGTTGACGCCTGGGGCGGTACTGATATGGAATACAGCTGCCACTTGGCCGCGGGCTTCGACTGCGTGTACGTAAGCGGCGGCTTCGGCGGCCTTGTCGACCTCGACCCGGGCCCGGGGATTGACAATCATGAAGGTTCATACGGTTATTCTTATTTGAGTAAATTTAATTCATCCGGTACTTACCAGTGGGGGAAGTCCTGGGGCCACGCGTTAAGTCGGGGTTTGGCCGCTGATGATAACGGCTATATATATGTTGCTGGCAACTTTATTGATGAAAATGTAGATTTTGACCCCGGGCCGGGACAGGATTTGCATGACAGCAACGGTGATCTAAATGTCTTCCTGAGTAAATTCGACTCCGACGGTGAATACTATTGGGTTGAAACATGGGTCGGACCACCTAATGGTACCGCGCGGGCATGGGCTGTCGATACGGATTTGAACGGCAACATCTACGTTGCCGGCGATTACTACTATGATGATGGATTCTTAAAGAAGATAACGGGGAACGGTATGACCGACTGGGCTTATCAGTGGGATAGTCACGATGAGGAATTCGGCCTGGGTGTGGCAACTTGCGCGAGCGGATATGTGTTTCTTACTGGCTATTATTCGGGCATAATAGACTTCGATCCATCCTCGGGCGTTGAAACTCACAGCTCGAACGGCGGGACTGATGCATTTCTCCTGAGGCTTGAAACCGGCGATGGCCCGATCGTGTCAACACCCACCGCTTCCGCTGAATGGAGTCCGCCCGAGGGCACTTCAACCCCCGCGCCCTACGAGCCGGTATTCTTCGATGCCTCATCCTCCATACCCGGCTCGTACACGATTGAGACTTACGAATGGGACTGGAATAACGACGGGATTTACGACGATGAAGGCCAGGATACATTCCACTCATGGGATGCGCCCGGCACGTATTACGTGCAGATGCGCGTCACCGATACCAACAGCCAGCAGGACGAGCTTAGCCAGCCACTCGAAATTGAGGTCGATTGGCAGATACGCGACCTCGATGGATGGGAGCAGAAGACGCAGGTCATCGGCACGGGGGGCGGTACGATAGCCCTCGATTCGGGTGAAGCGCAGATTTACATCCCGCCCGGCGCGGTAACCGAATCCGGCGGCATGCAGTTCTCCATTGCCGCCGCCCCGGTGGGCGATGACGGCATTGCCGTCGATATCCAGCCAAGCGGCTATGCCTACAATGCCCCCGTCACCGTCGGTGTCGCCGCCGACGGAATCGGCGTCGGCGATGAATACCTCATCGACTTCGAATACTTCAGCCCCTCGGTACCGCAAGACCCCGATGCCAACCCGAACCTCGCCGGCTTCGAGGATGTGAGCGATTTTCATACATTCAACGGCGGTTTCAGTTTCACTACGGGGCATAACTCCATAGGTTTCGGGTGGAAAGCATTCAAGGACATCATTTTCCAGGTTCCCGTAGACTACTTGCACAAGGGCGACGTGGTCCTCAGCACTGTGACAAAGAAAACGATCTTCAACAACATCAAGCACAGGATCTCGCCCGGGCATTGCGGCATCTACTACACCAGCACAGGTACGCAACGGATATATCATGCCCACCAATGGTTCGCCGACGATGCCAATCCTTTCCCATCGGCCGTCTACTATTCGGAAGTCGAATCCGACAGCGCGCTCTTCGGGCTGGATGATTTCCTCAAAAGGCACCCCGTTACCGGCGACAATGAGGATACCGACGGCTTCTATCTCGGCGCGGTACGTCCGGCCGGATTGAACGGCGTAACCGGAGGACAAGCCGCCAACCAGGCTATTGACTTCCCCTCTTGCGACTATGGCTTCCCGGCGGACGCGGCGGGAATAGGCCCATCGGGATCGAGGTATCAGATGAGCCCATCGGCGTTCATACACTATTGCTACTCCGCTGTTGCCGACCCATCGTACAATACGAGCTGGCTGACATCCGATGTGGAAACCTCAATACCATTCGACTGGATGAATAGCGATGACGCGCCGAGGGTCGACGAGATCACTATCGATATGAGTGAGGCCCAGCCGGACTCTGTCGACATCGGCGTCTTTGGGGTTTATACGCTCGGGATTTCGACCGAGGGTACATACAGGATGGAGCCGGCGAAATTCGGCTTCTATAACGGGCCCGGACTGGCTATGTGGGAATACAATTCCCCAACCGGTATATTGAGTATAGACACAGACAGCCTGTGCAGCGAGGAGGATCTCGTCTTCACTTTTGAAAAGCCCAACGGCGCGCCGTACAGTTGGAGTACGAGGACGTTTACGATACATGTGATTATTCCCGACGATGCGCCCCCCGTATGGGATTCCTCCGTCGGTATCACCGCCGCCGACTCCGGCGACCAGCAGGTCACGGTCCACTTCGGTACTGCTACCGATACCCAGAGCCCGCCCGTGACATACAACATTTACTATAAGCCTGGCAATAATGTCGATCCTTTCAGCGGCGGAAGCAAAATAAACCGGCCGAACAACGATCCTTACGCCGTCACCGGATTGACCAATAACCAGGTGTATACATTCGGCGTTCGCGCAGTCGACAATCTCGGAAACGAAGACCTGAATACAAACAAGTTGACCGCTACGCCGGAAATTTTCCATCTATCCAAGAAGGGCCTGTGCACGATTTCGGATGAAGCATACAGGGCGGATCCGGACCCCGTGTACGACAGGCTCTACGTCGCTTGCCGCGGCGAAGGCATCCAGGTGATCGATGTTTCGGACATGGATAATCCGTCGGTGTTGAAGACGATCCCCATGGACTATGAAATCAGGGATGTCGCCGCCCTGCCGGATACCATTGTCGCTGCCACGAATACGACCAAGTACGCGATCGTCTACAACCCCATGAGCGCTTCGCCGGTAATCTATTATCGCGATCTTCCATCCGTGGCCACGAAAGTGGCGCATATGAAAGGAAATATTTTCATGCTGTTTTCGGGGAATATCCATGTCGTCGATATCACCGACGCCGGAAAGCTGCAGACAATACCCACTACTTCGGTTAACAGCGCAGTTTTTGTTCAGGACGGGACACCCGATAGGATCCTGTATGTTTCAGGTTCGCGCATCTACGCCCTCGATATCGTGCCGTTCTC
>CAZSPL010000226.1:0-5658 GCA_964608735.1 uncultured Planctomycetota bacterium
CACCGCGCCGTCGAAACCGCCATCGAGGGAATTTCAAAAAAGTAGGGACAGTCACCTGTTTCGCTCGAAGATATGCGATAACCCGTAGTGACATGAGCGAAACAGGTGACTGTCCCTACTTTTTTCATCATTGAATAAATCGGATTTTAGGAAATCTTATAAATATTAAAATGGATATATAATACGCGGGGCGGCGGGGCCAAGGGTTTCGCGCTCGCGGGAGCGAACCGGCTATTATGCCATGGCGCGGGTTTCGGGTATAATAATGAATATCCCACGCCTTGCTCCCTTGCGACGGATCTGAATACAAGGCTGTTCAGCCTGGAGGTTTGAGATGCATACGCCGAAGTCCTTCACTCTTACACCGCTCGTGGTATTGATGCTCGCCGCGATGATATTTCTCGCCGTCGGGTGTTCCGGCGGAGGAAGCCCTGTTGTGCCGGTCGACGAAGGCAAGCCCGCCGCGGCGGATATATCGTCCGCGACGATGCCGGACGGCCGTGTCCTGTGGGGCGCCTGGAAACTCGGCATCGATCCCGTGGCGATGACCGTCGAAGTCCTTCCCAACCGGGAGATGCAGGGGCATTACAACGTCACGCAGTTTCTCATACCTCCCACATGCTATGACTGCATCAGCGCCCAGTTCAAGGGCGTGGTTACAACGGATGTTTATTCCATCGATGTGTTCCTGAAAAACCCGACCGTCATCACGGGCTACGATGTGCGCGGCACGGTTTTCAATACGGGAGTGATCGAGCTGATGGATCCCGACGGCTACACCTTCTATCTCGCGCAGCCGGGCGATCTCACTCCCAACCCGTTCATGGCGTACAAAACAACCATCGCGAACCGCGCGTTCCCGAGTGGATATTACCACCTCGAGAATTTCCACATCTACAACATGTTCCACCCGGACTATTCGAGCATCGATTACGTGGTCGACGCATCGTGGCCGGGTAATTGCAAGGAACCGTATGAGATAGAGAATATCCATGCGACCGGCGTTTTCTACGACGACGGCTCCAACATGGCCAGCATAATGTGCGATGTGCATGACTGGCAGGATGATGTGCAGGAAGTCCTTGTCGACCTTACACCGCTCGGTGGTTCCGCCACGGCGGCCATGACGAACACGGATGGGGATACGTGGGCCATCAACGATATCTCGTGGCAGATGGGGGGAAGCACCCCCGGCAAGTACAGCCTTCTCATCACGGCGCGCACCGAGGGTACGCAGCTCAAGCGCGAGATGTACCACTATGTCGATGTGATAATCGTGGATGCCGCGTCGCAGGGGCTTTTCAAGGTGGAGCTCGCGAACCAGCCGCTTACCGGCGAAAGCGCCCCGACGACATGCCTCGACCTCGCGGTGGTGGGCGACAACGAAGGCTCATCGCTGACCATGGTCCTTGGTTCCGACGGCATCTACCACCTGTGGGACACCACATACGTTCCACAGGGAGGCTACCTCGGCGCCGATCCCCCGAGGGACAACATCAGGCACTTCGATACCGCCAGCGTGGCAACGCCGGGAGATATATTCACCTGGGCATGGGTCGAGGTCAACGACGACCCGGACCCGTTTGTGCCGGGCGGCATCGAACCGCAGAACAAGCCGATAAGCTGGTGGGTGTGGATATACTGGTGGACAGACCTCGGCGCACCCAAGATCACGGGATGGATATTCTATGTCGACCCGGACGGGGAGCTGCCGCATGAGACATACACCGAATCGTTCGACGCATGCGGCGGATTCAACCAGGACGGCCTGCAGTACTGGGGCAACAAATACGTCGACGGCGACGACACGCTGTTCCCATATATCCGGGTACACGGCTTCATCTATCCCTACAACAATGATGGCGGCGTGTCATATGTCTTCCTCGGCGACGCACCCGAGGGCACGGGGGACGGCAAGGTGGATACCGACGCGGTGAACAGCATGGATATAGACGACTTCGAGGGATTGAGTGAGGTCTATGCCGTGTTCGCCGAAGGCGGGTCGGAGAACGCCGTGGAGGTTTATAATTACGACTTTAACCAGGCGATCATAGATTCGGATTTCAACATGACCAGCTACCTGACCATACATCCCGAGCACCCGCCCATCGATGTGGAGATAATTCCCATGAAGAAACTCGCCGAAGACAGCAACTGGATAGCCGTGCTGACATCGGCCGACGAGGTGGAGGTCTACAAGATATCGGACGGCTCGCTCGTGACCAAGTTCGGCGACAGCGAGACCATCTCCAGCGAGGCGCGTTTCCTCGATGTTGACGACCTCAACTACAAGGTGCACGTGATGCAGGACGGCCCGCAGGTAAGCGTGTTCTACTATGAAATATAGAAAGTTTTTGAAGGGTTACACATATTCTTATGTGGAGCAGGCTTAACCGCCTGCTTTTTTTCACCGCTTATCGTCGAACAGGCTGCTCTCGCCTTCGAACAGCTTGTCGTCGGCACCGCGCATCAGCGAATCGCGGTGATACTCCAGCTCCCGCTGTACAGGCCACTTCGAGAATGCAAGGTAGAGGAACATGATGAAATTTATAAACGGCAGGGCCAGCAGCAGCCCGAGGGCCGGTTCGAATCCCGCCTTCTTGAAAATGTGCCACCCGCCGATGGCCATTACGACCATCAATACGGCGCCGATTGCGCACTGGCAGCATATCAGCGCGAACCCCATTTCCTCTAATCCACCCGAGCTGAAAGGATCACTATACATAATTCTCCGCTCCCAAAGTTATCTCATTCCGTAACCCGGCAATCCTTTGCCGGGAACTCTGTTCTCTACCCGAACAAACCGGATATAACGTTCCATAAATATTTCACAACATGAATAATGCCAAAAATGAATGACGCGGCTACGAAGATCAAGCAACCAATCCCAAGCACGGCTCCCACCCAATCATTTGACCCCTTTGCCGTATGATGCTTCTTGACCTGGGGTTCCCCGAGCGTAACGAGCCAGTTCTTGCCGGCCTTCTGTATCAACGCCGACAATTTATTCTTTGCGTATTCATTCACCAACGAATCCGCGCTCCCACGGAGTTTAAGATGATGCAGTATGTAATCGGGATTCCCGGCGCACGATTTCTCAAACGCCCTTACGGCTTTCTGCACATCGTCAGAATCATCATCCACGAGATATAGAAACCGCCCCGCCTCGCGGGGATATTGAAGCAGAAGATATACCCGCCCGAGTATATGCCTTACGCCGAGGTCGTTGGGATTTCCGACAAGGTAGCATCGAAGCCTCTCCCGCGCCTTGCCGAGGTCTTTATGGGAAACGTCGTCGATGACTCGCTGTAACAAATCAGCCTTGCTCATAAATCAACTCAGTCTCGTTACATCCACAGACCGCCCCCGGCGTCGATTATCGAACCGGTGACATAGCGCGCGTCGTCGGTGAGAAGCCACACCGCGGGCGCGGCGACATCATCCGGAGCGCCGAAACGTCCAAGCGGGATTTCATCCACCGCTTTCCGCCTGAACGACTCCGAGTAGTCGCCCGTATCGATGAATCCCGGGCACAACATGTTCGCCCTGATTCCGTGCCTCCCTTCCTCCACCGCGATGGTGCGCATCAGCACCGCGAGCGCGGCTTTCGACGAATGATACGCCGATGAGTTCGCCTTCACCACGAACGAACCGCTGTTGACGCCGCCGATGACCACGATGCATCCACGCGACTTGCGAAGCGACGGGATGCATTCCTGCGCGATGTGGAACGCCGATGAGAAGTTAGCATCGACGATATAACTCCATCTCTCGGGGGGCATGTCGGCGAGAGGCGACATCTCGAACGGCCCGGCGTTGAGGATGAGGAAATCGAGTCCGTTCATCTCGAATATCGCTTCCCTGGCGAGGCGGCGGCATTCATCCGCCGACGAAACATCCGCCCGTATCCCCGCGCACTTCGCGCCCATCCCCTGTATCTCCCTGACCGCCTCGCCCGCGCGCGTGTCATCGTCGCGGTAATTCAGCACTATCTCCGCGCCGCCCGAAGCGAGCCTGAGCGCGATGGCATAGCCGATGCCGCTCGTCGAGCCGGTGATGAGCGCGCGCTTGCCTTTGAAATCGTATATGTCCCGCATATCGTGGCTCATTTAACGTTAGCCGGACCTTCCTCCCCGCGGCATCGCGGGCGGCTCGACAGGTTTCTGTGGCGGCATCTCCGGGTGACGCGCCGGGTTCGGGCCTTTGTAGCAGTTCGGCGAAAATCCGAGCATATTGAAATGACGCGACACCATCGCGCCGACAATATCGTAGCCCTTCAGCAGGAGGTCGCCCATCGCGGGGGTCATCCGCACATGTGTCTTGAACCGCTCGCCGTCGCGCACGTCATACATTTCCATCGTGCCCAGTACGCTGTTGTCGAGGTCGGCGAGTATGGCATCCGCCATGCCGACAATATCTTCATCGCCGTAATCCCGCCACCAGTCATACTCGTAGGTTATCTCATCCCTTATCGGATGATATGCCACATCGAGCATGCCGTCGATGTCGGCATAGATGTAGTCGTTGAATTTCGCCGGAAGCCCCTTGACCGGCATGGACGGGTTGAAGCAGGCGTCGATGTTTTTGATAGTATCCAGGTCGCTGATGACGAGCGCGTTGCCGTACTCCATCCACGCGAGCTGGAATTCGCCGTCGAAATCGAGGTAATGTACGTCGTGCCCGAACATCTTCTGCGATTCAACCTGCAAGCCCTTGTCCTCCGAACGGCTTCTACCTATGTAGCGGCCCTGTTCGTCGTAATCGTAGTCATACCTTGAAAAGCCGAAAATATCATTCAGCAGGGGGAGATAGTTTTCGAGCGCCGAATTGACGGCATCCGTCAGTCCCGGCTCGCCGAGTTCGAGGGCGATCACGACACGCACCGGCGACCATTCGAGGAATGAGTCGGCGTCATACTGGTCTTCCCATCCGAGGAAATCGTCGTTGGCATACATTCCGATGCACAAAGCGTCGCCCACCATCGGGTAATAATCCTCGCGCGCCGTATACCAGTATCCCTTGACGGTCATCTTGAATGTGTTCAAGAGAGGTTTTATCGGGAAGTAGGTCTCATCGACCGGTATGGAGTCGATGACCTCCTTGAATGAATCGCTGTTGATGACCCACTCGAGCATCACATCGAGCGCGCCGTCCGGGTCGCCGATGGCTACGAGTTTCAGCAGACCGTCGCGCTGGAAATACGACGGCACATTCGATTTTACGGCATCCCAGTCCAGCGAAAGCGCGGAGAGCGAATCATCGCGACTGCCGTCCTTGAGCTGGACAATCGAATCGACGACCACATCCGGGCCGTCCGCCGACGCTTCGAGCTTCGTCTGCTCCCAGCCATTCAAGCCGATGGCATCGGCGATGACTTCCGCCATAACCTGCCATTTTTCATCCATCCCGCTGGTGATTTTCAGCGGGTCGAGCATGGCGACCCATTTGTCGAGCTCGAACGGCTGTGTGTACTTCGAAACGTTCGATACTCCCGCCACCGGTTTCACCGGCGGGACATCCTTCGCCATCGCCTCGTCATCGCGCCCGCAGCTTCCTGCGAGGATGAATGCCATGCCGAGAAACGCGAACAGCAGAATTGCTCCACATCGTTTCATGATATTGCCTCCTCTGTTTGCTTTAAATCTCCAACCCCCCTCT
>CAZSPL010000227.1:0-4517 GCA_964608735.1 uncultured Planctomycetota bacterium
CGTGAGGATTGGAAGGAGTATGGTACCGAGAAAATTTATCTGGCCGTAGGTTGTCACTTCAAGCGGAATACCAAGCGCGAAGATAAGATCGCCGAAGATGAATTCCATGCCGCCTTCGTTCAGCGCTCGCGCCATTCCCATGCGGTCGACGCCGCTGGTCATAAGGCAGTGCTGGCCTTTTTTGAGGTAGCTTTGCCTGAACAATTTTTCGACCACGCGTTTCTCGTGAGTATGCTTGAGATCCGAGCCATCGACGACGGGAGTTGTCCCGGCGTTAAGCGCGAGGCGGGCGGCGTCGCGCACGACATAGCGGCGTTTCGTCGTCCAGAGGTACATGTCCATCCCGCCAAGGCCGAAGCAGTCGACGTCGGGCGCGAGACGGCGCATCATCTCGCCGGCTTTCTCGAACGAGCCATCGGTGCCGTAGCGGCTTATTTCAACGGTGCGTCCGAGTATTTCGGCTGTAAAATCCTTGTCCCGTTTCGACGAGCCGATCGAAATGGAGACTACTCGTAATGGTTTGTCGGTCATCTTTTTAGGGTGGTGTAGCCCAATCCTCCTCAGGCGGGATTTCCTCTATCTCGAATTTCATGTTGTCATCCTCGGGAACATCCGGCGCTATAACGAGGTAGTCGACGTTATATATGTCTTCAAGCGCCACGATATTGATATTGAAATCGACGGGATAATAGACGGCCTTTCGTGCCATGTTTACAATCTCAGCGACGTCGGCGAATACGGGCCGGTCGATACCCTCGAAGATCATCCCGTCATTCTGGGCCTTCTCCCTTAGGGATTCCATCATTTCGTAAATGCCCCTCTGTATGGCCTTCATGTCCGTATCCGATGCAAATCTCCTGCTGTCGATGACTTCGCCCTTCTCGTAGATTCTCAAGTACCTTTCCACCTTGAAATATGCCACCACTTCTTCATCCGCGAACACATGTTCCGCGGCGAAGATACGCGCTATGACAAGCTGGTCGCCATATGTATCGCGGTACTTGTAGACTTCGTCGATAAGCTCGCTGTATTGTTCGACGGTGGGCTCCGCCATTTTATTGTGTTCCTCGTTATCGGGGTCGTCGTTGTCCCAGTATGCCTTCGCCTGCCTGATTGCATCGACGATCCGCTCATATTTCCAATCGGTGGGCACCTGGAATTCGGCGATAATCTGGCCCTTGAAGACCTTGACGCCGCCCGCTCTCATCTTGTCGATCTCAGCGCGCTTCTCCTCGATGGTCTTTCTCAGGTCCAGGACACTTGCCTGCATCGCGGAAATCTCGATATTCAGATTATTACGTTCGCTTTCAAGATTCTGAATTTCCTGCATCCGCTGGCTGAGCATCAATGTTTTCTGGTTGACTTGCCCGCTCAGGCTGTCAACTTGCGCGCGATATGCGGTAAGGGACGACTCGAGGTCGGTAATTTCACTGTCGAGTTTGGCAAGCTCGGATTCCTTTTCCGCTATCAACTCTGTCTTGACTTGGACATCGGCATCGGATGCTTCGAGCAATTCCTTGAGCTTGGCCTTTTGCGACAGGAGATCGTCAACCTCCTGGTTCGCGTCGTAGAGGTTCTGCTGAGCCTGGGTGAGTTGTTCGCCCATCTGATCGAGGTCATCGCGCGCGCTCTGCAAATCATTCTGGATCTGGCGCAGCTCGAAAAGCATGGTGCGCACATCGGCGCTGAAAATAGCGAGGGCGGTGATGGTGATGGCGGTAATTATCATGCCGGTGATGACGGCAACGAGGATGGATGTATGCTTAGGGCGCAGCCCGAACAGCTTCATCCTGGCCTTGCCTATGCGCCGGCCTAAATTGTCACCGACATACGCCACCAGGCCGGAGACGACTATAAGGCCCAATATGAAAAAGAAACCGGTCATGACTATCGTTTATCGATTCTGACGCTCAATGCGCTACGGCTTGATCTCGAAAATACAGACGAGCTCCATCACGGCATCGAGAGGAAGCCCGCCGACGCCGACGACCATCCTCGAATGCAGCCCCGCATCGCCGAAGACATCCGCGAAAAACTCGCTCGCGCCGTTGAGCGCCTTCGGATGCTCGGCCATTCCCGGCGCGCTGTTGAAATATCCCTCGACGCGCACGACGTTTACGACCCGGTCGAGGGTTCCGAGGTTCGCCTTGAGGTTGGCGAGCGTGTTTATGGCGCAAAGCTTCGCGGCCTCGCGCGCATCCTCGATGGAAATCTCGTCGCCGAGTTTGCCCTTATAAACCAGCTGCCCGGCTTTCATGGGCAACACGCCGGAGCAAAACGCGAAACCGCCCGCTACTTTCACCGGCACATACGCCCCGAGAGGCTTCGGAGCTTCGGGAAGTTCTATCCCGAGTTCCTTCAGCCTGTCTTCGATGCTCATGCGAATCCTCCCGCGATGGAATCGCATAAGATTATAAGTCACAATGAATTTCATTAACAGCGGGGATGTCGAATAATCGCGGATAGTGGTGAATTGAGGGTTGTTGAGAAAGCCCGCGATACCGGTGCCCTGGGTAGGCCGCATCTGATAAATAAGACATAAGGATGCGGTCAACCCGGGGCTACGAGATATTTCTTTCTTTTCATTATTGAATAACAGATGGCGTATCTATTTTCCTGAACCCCTTGTTGCTCGCCTCAACCGATGAGGACTTCGCGTACGCCGTTCATCGTCTCCAGCGCGCCTTTTCGCTTCGGATCGATGTCGACCATGATATCTTTACCGAGGTCGACCGATGCCTTCGCCGAGCCCCGCTGAAGCAGCAGCCGTACGCGCATAGGGCCTGATACCTCGCTGAAAAAGCCGAAGATGTCGTCCAAGCCGTCGTTGCCGGCTTCATCAAGGTCGACTTCCACCAGCACTTCCCCCCGCCTCGGCCTGACTGAAATTTCCTCGCGCGGCGCTTTGCGCTCTTCCTTCATTTCTATGGTGCCCGGAAGCGGTTCTTCGCTCGCTTCGCGGCGTTCGCCCGTATCGATTTTCGCCGCTGAATCAAACGGCTTCACCGAGCCCACTATCAAACGCAACTGCCGCTGGGTAACCATCTCGCCTTCCGGGCCGACGACGTCACGCTCTTCGACTTGAATCCGCCCATCGATAATGATGATGGAATCCTCGATGAGATGTTCCCTGCATTCCTCGTATGTTTTAGGGAATACCAGCCCCTCGATCCGTCCGGTGAGGTCTTCCAACTGGATGATAGCGTAGTTCTGGAGCCTCTTGGAAATCCTTCTCGACAGCGATGTCAGCATTCCGCCGACGGTGGTTTTTTTGCCTTCGTATGTATCGTCTATGTTTCCGATGCGGGTCTTGGCGATCTTCCCGAGCTTCTCGTTAATATCCTTGAGCGGGTTCTCGGAAAGGTAAATGCCGATGAGGTCCTTCTCCCGCTTCAGCAGTTGCTTCTTGGGAATTTCGACCTCATCCCTCGCGAGTTCCGGCTCGACCATCGCGGCGAGCTCGGAATCAACGAACAACCCGGCCTGGCCCCGGCGCACATCTTCCTGCTTGCCCCGCCCGAATTCCATGGCCCTGTCGATGCTCGCGAGTTTCTCCGAGCGTGAGCCCTCGATAGAATCCATCGCGCCCGAAAGGATAAGGTTCTCGAATACCTGGCGATTCACGGAATGGGTGTCGACGCGTACGGCAAAATCGAATACTGATTTGAACGGCCCGCCGGTCTCGCGCGCTTTCACGAGTGTCTCGACCGATGTCGAACCGACATTTTTAATGGCGCACAAGGCGAAGCGGATGCCGTTGCCTTCAATCGTGAACGGACCAAGTGATGAATTGACATCGGGCGGAAGCAGCTCGATTTTCTTCCCGGCCATCTCATTGATTATCTGGCTTATTTTATCGGCGTCATGCATCTCGCTGGAGAGATATGCGGTGTAGAATTCAATCGGATAGTTCGCCTTGAGAAATGCGGTCTGGTATGCGACAAGCCCATATGCGGCTGAATGCGCCTTGTTGAAGCCGTAGCCGGCGAATTCCTCGATCTGGTCGAAAATGTAATCCGAAAGGTCGGCGGGTATTCCATTCTTCCCTGCCCCGTCGCGGAAATCATCGCGGTATTTATTCAGTTCCTCGCGCGAACGCTTCTTGCTTATCGCCTTGATGGCGAGCACGGCATCGCCGATATCGAGCCCGGCGAGCTTCTGGAGCATGAGTCCAACCTGCTCCTGGTATGTCAGCACGCCGTAGGTGCCTTCGAGGATAGTCTTCTCGAGCGGGTGGTCATATGCAATCGGCTCGATATTGTTCTTGCGCCGGGCATACCGAATGTGCAGCTTGCTTCCCATGGGGCCGGGGCGATACAGCGCGATGCAAGCGATGATGTCGTCGATGCGGTCGGGGCGGATGTCGACGAGGAGTTCTTTCATGCCCCCGCCTTCCATCTGGAATACGCCATAACATTTCAGGATTAGCAGATAAACCAGTTTCAATTGCATAAATATATTTTGAATACTCCTCAAAACATTCTTCAATTGAATCAAATCCTGACTTAGATCCAAAA
>CAZSPL010000227.1:4527-5572 GCA_964608735.1 uncultured Planctomycetota bacterium
ACGCCGAGAGTATCGCCGTTGCTCAGGAGTTCGTATGTCTTCGGGTCGTCGAGGGGGATGTTGTTTAGATCGATCTCGACATCGTGCCTTTCCTTCACAAGCTTGCGAATGTGATCGAGGTAGGTGAGCGTGCGCAGGCCGAGGATGTCCACCTTGATCAGACCGAGCTTGTCGATGTAATCCATCGAATACTGCGCGACCATCTGGTCGGTGGAATCCATCGTCTGAAGCGGCACGCTCTTGACGATGGGGCTTCCCGAAATGACGAGCCCCGCGGGATGTACCGATACGTTTCGCGTAAGGCCCTCGATCGCCATGGCGAATTTCATCCACTCGCGAAGAGGCGCGCTTTCGTCATACTCGGCTGTCAACTCGGGAACCTTCTCGATCGCTTCGCGCAGGTTTGCGTTGAACGGAACGAGCTTTGCGATGCGGTCGGCTTCGCTCAGGGGTAGATCAAGCACGCGGGCGGTATCGCGTACAGCGGCGCGTCCTTTCAGGCGGTTGAAGGTTATAATCTGGCAGATGTGGTCTTCGCCGTAGCGTTGCTGGATGTAATGCATCACCTCGGCGCGTCGCTGGGGGCAGAAGTCGATGTCGATGTCGGGCAGGCTCTTGCGCGCGGGATTGAGAAAGCGCTCGAACAGCAGGCCGTACTTTATCGGGTTGACTTCGGTAATCCCGAGCGACCACGAAACCACCCCGCTTACCGCGCTTCCCCTGCCCGGCCCGACCGGTATGCCGGACTGCTTGGCGAAATTGACGGCATCCTGCACGATGAGGAATACGGCCGCGAATCCCATGTCGGCGATGACCGAGAGTTCATACTTGAGTCGATCGATGTAATTCGGCGGGACATCGCCGCCCATTCTCGACTTGAGTCCCTCTATCGCGAGCCCGGCAAGATGTTCATCGCTCGTCTGGCCCTTCGGTAAGGGGTATGTGGGAAAATCGAAAACGCCGAACTCGGGCTGGAAATCGATCATATCGGCGATCTTAACCGTATTCGAGAGCGCTTCCGGCACGTGCTCGTGGACGGCCAGGG
>CAZSPL010000228.1:0-5557 GCA_964608735.1 uncultured Planctomycetota bacterium
GATATTCTATCAAATTAAAGGTTCTGAGACGGTCTCAAGGATTGCCGGGCTACAAATTCAATTGAGTTAACAGATTCACCTACCCGTACAACTTCCCCTCCGCATGCCGCTTGCCGAGCTTCGCAAGCATGTCATCGGTCATCTTGTCCAGGTCGTACTCCGGCTCCCAGCCCCACTCATCGCGGGCGCAGGAATCGTCGATGCTGTTCGGCCACGAATCAGCTATCGCCTGGCGGAAGTCGGTCGTGTAGGATATCGTGAACTCCGGGATCCGCTTCTTGATCGACTCGTAAATGAGTTTCGGGGTCACGCTGAACGCGCCGACGTTGAAATCGGAGTGATGTTTGAGTGATTCAAACGGTGCGCGCATCAGGTCGATGGTCGACTTGATGCAGTCAGGCATGTACATCATCGGGAGCATCGTGTTCTCGCTGAGGAAGCAGGTGTATTTCTTTTCCTCGATGGCCTTGTAGTAAATCTCGACGGCGTAATCTGTGGTGCCGCCGCCGGGAAGTGTCTCGGCGCTGATGATGCCGGGATACCTGAGGCCGCGCGCATCGACTTTGAACCGCCGCACGTAGTAGTCGCACAGAAGCTCTCCGGCGACCTTGGTCACGCCGTACATCGTCGTCGGCTTTAGGATCGTGTCGTTCGGGGTGTTATCCTGCGGCGTTAAAGGGCCGAATACGGCGATGGAGCTCGGGCAGAGCACCTGCTGGAGTTCCTTCTCTCGCGCAAGCTCGAGCACGTTGTAAAGACCGTTCATGTTGACATCCCAGCACAGCGCGGGATTCTGTTCGCCGGTCGCGGAAAGTATCGCCGCCATATTAATGATGGTATCGATTTTATGTTTTTCGACGGCATCGACCATCGATTTCACATCGGTCACATTCCCCCATTCGAAAGGCCCGGAGTTGAGCAATGCGTCGCTCGGCTTGGTCTTGCGTCCCATAGCCACGACATTCTCACCGCCGAATTCGTCACGGAGCGCCAGGGTGAGTTCGGAACCTATCTGGCCCACCGCGCCGACGACGAGAATCTTCTTGATGTCATTTCCCATAGATGCACCTCAGTTAGTCTGTTTATCGAATACCGGGCCTGTTTCGAAAAATATTTCCCGGGGCCGGAATTATAACATCAGCCTTTGAATAAAGACAATAAGACTTAAAGCCGCTTATGATGCGGGTTTCCGTGGATGCCTGGCGGATGATGAAATCGGCGATGCCGTTCCGCGTGACGAGTAAAATATTTTTCCCGTGAATTTTTTACGAAACGTGGTGGTTTTCGTATCATAATCAATGCGAGTCTCCCCAATCCCACTCCCCAGGGATCCGGGGTTAAGGACTCCGAATAAACACCTACCTTGAGCCGCCTATTACCCACGGGCGGCTCATTATTTACGCCTCCGATATTAGCGGGATTTAAAGCTTGACAGCCAGAATATAAAAACTCGGTTGAACGATTATCGACAGCGGATGCATCGCCGCGATGACGCTCCCGGCCAGCGATTTCAGCGGATGCATCGTCGCAAAGACGGGCCGGATCGTCCGCGCGCGGAAGCCATAATCACCAAGTTCCTTCGACAGCCGGAAGGGATTCAACGGGTATTCCATGTATTCACCGGATACCGGATGCCTGTATGCAAAATCCGACGTGTTCCTGAATCCGGCATCGGGGCGGTAATCGCGAACCGCATCCCTGAGTTCATCGCCCCACATGCCCATCGAATCGGCGGCGAGTTCATCCACCGCACCTTCGGGCAACTCGGGACGGATTTCACATATGATTCGCCGACGCATCTCATAATATGTTTCCGACATCCATGCATCACCGGGAAGCGGCCCGCGCTCGTTCTGAACCCAAAGCCTGCGCCGCGCCGAAAGTCCCGCGAGGTTGAAGCTGTTGTTCTCGTCGGTGAGAAGCATCCTGCCTCCCGGCTTGAGAACCCGGGCTGTTTCGGAGAAGAATTTCGCCCTGTCGCGCACATGCGATGCAACATCCTTGACGAATACCGTATCGAACGAGCCGTCGTCGAATCCAAGCGACATCGCATCCCCGACCACCGGAAGCACCCGCTCCTCCCCAACACCGAGGAATCCGCCGATACGCCGCATAGCGTTTATCTTCCCTTCCGACGGATCGAGGCCGGTTATCCGCCGGGGCGCCTCATCACTCGCCGCGAACGCGAAACAGGTAAGCCCGAAACCACACCCGGCATCGAGCATCTCGCCTCCCTTCGAAGAGCAGGCCTTTGCGAGACACGCGCACCAACGGATGAAACCCGCGGCGTCATCGCAGTTCCCGAACTGCTTACGGTAATAAATGTGGATGTGGGGGTCGAACCGTTCGGCGACGGTCTGCCTGTCGAGGGAGAAGAAGTCGAGAAGCCGTGATTTCAGGTTGGTATCCAATAAAATTAAAATCGCACACTGAAGTGTGCGGTGCCCATTTTGCATCTCCCCTCTTCACATATTCCCTTCTTACACCTTGCCTTCTTAACGTTTATGTCGGTACCGAATCGCGTTTCAGGGCCGCCATCGCATCTTCGAGGCCGTCGTATATTTCAAGCACGCCGTCGAGCTTGGTGATGAGAAATATCGATTTGACCTTGCGGGTCATGCCGAAAAATTTCATCGGGATATTCCGCTCCCCGAGAAGCCGGTACGCCTGGATGAATGTACCGAGGACCGCTGAATTTATATATTTCACCTCGGTCATGTCGATAAGGAGCCCCGTGCTGAGGCTGTCGACCAATTCCTTCAGATGCTCTTTCAGGAGCGGATTGGCATCCGAATCAAGGTCGCCCGCGATTCGCAGTACGATGGCATCATCGATTTGTGATGCTTGAAGTTTCATATCAATCCCAACCTCTACCCGAAGTTCTAATTGTCAAAAATTATACCAGAATATTCTAAACCGGCGTATATGATTGAAGATAAAACCGCCCGTTATAACAGCGACCCGTCTTCTTCCTCATCCCACCTGTCGGTATTCAACACTCCCGCTTCTTCCGAGTCGACGTGCAACTCGTTCTTCAAACTCTCGATAGCGAGATCCCGAACCACATCTTCCAGGACCACTTCCCCGCCTCTCTCGCTCCTCTGGTCGCGCTCCGATGCCTTCGAAACCTCGATGTATCTTTTCGGCGGCTCGCCTACCGACCGGCTGACGAAACCGGGGTACTTCTTGAGCACGAGGTGGGTAAGCTTGCGCATTTTCGGCTGCATCGGGTGAAGGCGGTATGTTCCTCCCCTGTTGGAAATATGCTGCACCGCCCTTACGAGCAGCGACTCGATATAATCGAGGTCCTCGCGGCGATACCCGCCGGCGTCGATGACCACATAGCGCTGGATCGTGAACCGGCGGTTATGGATGATATTCAGAAGATACTCCACCGCGTCGAGGGTTATGCCGTTCTTCCCGATGAGGATCCCCATCTTCGGGCCTTCGACGGAAAGTATGACAAGCCCCGCTTCCTCGCGCCCGCTGACTTCTCCCCCGATCTCCATGCCGTCGAGGAATAACCTAAGATCCTTGATTGCTTCCTCGACGCGCGTGCGCATGCTTATAGCGCGTACTTTCACACCGTTGGAACTCGCGCCTTCTTCCTTGAAACGGACTTCCCGTTCGGTAAGGCGAATCCCCTTGAGCGCCTTCTCTTTCGCTTCGTCATAGGTGGGAGCTGTCGCTTCAAAGTATGCCAGGCTTATTCCCCTATCCTTGGCTCTCATATCTTTATCTCCACAATGAGACCGCGCTCGGCATATCGGAAATTTAGCCCTTATACCTGTCGATATTCGCCGGGCTGAGCGTTCTCAGTTCATTTTTTCTTTTTCTTCTTGAACAGGTCGTCATCCATGCGGGGCATTTTCCCCGCGTCATCCTGCATCTTGAGGGCTTCCTTCAGGGAATCCTCTCTGTCCATCTCGCCATATATGATCTTGGTCTGAACCATTTGCATCACGTTCGAAATACCCCAGTACAGCAACAGGCCGACCGGGAAAATGAAGCCGAAGATGATGAACATGGGCAGGAACATATACTGCTGCATCTTCGCGGTATCCTGTTGTTGCGTCGGATTCTGCTGCTGCATAAGCCGGGTCTGGTATATCGTCGTGAAAATATACAGCACCACGAGCCACAGCGCCGGCAGGTAGAGGAACTTGTCCATGAACCATCCGCCGCCGAATACCTTGTCGAGGTCGAGCATACCCGGCAGGTTGGCGACATCGGGAAGCGGCGAGCTTTCGAACGGCTTCACCGTAAGCCTCGCACCGAGGAACGATGCATGCCCGAAACCCGTCAACTGCTTGTAATAAGTGGGGTCGCGAAGCATCCAGAAAATCGCGATGAAGATCGGCATCTGGAGCAGCATCGGAAGGCATCCGCTCACCGGGCTGACCCCTTCCTTCTTGTACAGCCCCATCACTTCTTCGTTTAGCTTCGCCTTGTCTTCCTTATACTTCTCCTGCAACTCCTTCATCTTCGGCTGGAGCTTCGACATCGCCCTCATCGACTTCGTGCTCTTCTTGGTAAGGCCGTAGAGCAGGATGCGTACCAGTATCGTGAGTACGACGATATCGATTCCGTAACTGTGAGTAACCTGGTGGGATAGCTTCAGTATCCCCGACAAAATTTGGATAATAGTCTCGATCAAGTCTCTATCGTGAACCTTTCAGTCGTTAAATCGGTTTCATTCCCCGCGCGACCGGGCATGGATGCGGGAACGGGATCATATCCCCCCGGGTGTCCCGGGTGACATTTGAGAAGACGCCTGACGGTCAGGAATGTTCCACGGAAAAGGCCGAATCGCTGGATAGCGCCGATGGCATAGTTGCTGCAGGTCGGGGTGAACCTGCAGGACGGCGGAAACAAATGCGACAACGTCGCCTGATAGATCCTTATAAGTGCTATAGCCACCCACCGGAACATCTATTCAGCGCCCTCCCACAAACCGGATTTTATCAGCGCTTTTAACAAATCGCCTTTAAGTACCGCACTCTCACTCGAGCCAGGATCTTTCAGGATTGTGATGATGATATCGTAGCCGCCGGTTAATGCTTGTAGTTTGGTCCTTATGCTCTCTCGTACCACTCGCTTCAGCCTGTTGCGCCGTACCGCCGATTTCGACGTTCTCTCAGGTACACTTATCCCAATCCTGGACAGCTCGAGCCCATTAGGATGATAAATCAGGCCGATAACTCCATGCCTTGCGCGTTTCCCCGCTGCCGCCACCCTTTCGAAGTCATTCCGAGCCTTCAGGCGACCGGTGGATTGCGCCCCGGGCATCATTTTTCATCACTCACGGTAAGCTGCGCGCGTCCTTTCGCCCGGCGCGATTTAAGCACCCGCCGGCCGCCTTTGGTGGACATCCGCTCGCGGAATCCATGAGTCTTCAATCTCTTCCGCTTCTTTGGTTGATATGTGCGTTTCATCTATCCAAGACCTCTTTTTTCGCGCAAAAGTAAACGGACACTATACCAAATGATGCATCCCTTGGCAATATGGGATTCCCGCATCCTGCCGATTGCGTTAAGTCGGCGCGCCTGCGAGGAAC
>CAZSPL010000229.1:0-5557 GCA_964608735.1 uncultured Planctomycetota bacterium
TCGACCGGGATGCCGGTCCATCGCGCGACGACACCGGCGATGTCATCGGCATCGACGACCTGCTCCGTCTCGGCGCCGCGGTCGATCTTCCACTGTTCGAGTTTTTCCTTGAACTCGTCCTCGACCTTGGCGCGTTCCATTTTCACGTTTGCCGAGCGCTCCCAGTCCTGCTCTTTCCCGGCGGCTTCTTCTTCGCGCTGCAACCGCCGTACTTCATCCTCGATCTTCTTCAACTCGGGCGGGATATAGATGGCGTCGTAATGCACCTTGCTCGCGGCTTCGTCGATCAGATCGATCGCCTTGTCTGGAAGGAAACGGTCGGAAATATATCTATGCGACAGCTTCGCCGCTTCGACGAGCGCCTCATCGGTGATGCGTACCATGTGATGCGCTTCGTAACGGTCTTTCAGCCCGCGCAGAATTTCGATGCTGTCTTTTACCGACGGTTCTTCAACGAGGATGGGTTGGAAGCGGCGTTCGAGCGCGGCATCCTTCTCGATATACTTGCGGTATTCGTCGATGGTCGTCGCGCCGACGCATTGCAAATCCCCTCGCGCCAATGCGGGCTTGAGCATGTTGGAAGCGTCCATCGCGCCCTCGGCGGCACCTGCGCCCACGACGGTGTGGAGCTCGTCTATGAATAAAATAATATTTCCCTCGGCGGCGATGATTTCATCTATGACAGCCTTGAGACGGTCCTCGAATTCACCGCGGAATTTAGTGCCCGCGAGGAGCGCGCCCATATCGAGGGCGAGCACGCGCCTCCCGGCGAGGGTTTCGGGTATTTCATTGTTGACGATGCGCTGGGCGATGCCTTCGGCGATGGCGGTCTTGCCCACGCCGGGTTCGCCGATGAGTACCGGGTTGTTCTTGCGACGTCGCGACAGCACCTGGATGGTGCGGCGTATTTCATCCTCTCGCCCGATGATGGGGTCGAGCTTGCCCGCGCGCGCGTCGGCGGTAAGGTCGCGCGTATATTTGTCGAGCGCTTCGAGGGTCTCCTCTGCTGTGGCGGAATCAACCTTCTTCTTACCGCGGATTTTCTGCAGGGCCTGGAGTACATCTTCCTTCGTGATACCGAGCTCGCGCACAACCTGGTAGCCGATTCCCTCGGTGATGTTGTAGGCTGCGAGGAAGATGTGTTCGACGCCGACATAAGTATCACCGAGCTGGCGAGCTTCATCGAGGGCCAAATCGAGCATGCGCTTCGCCTGCGGCGTGATGTAAATCTCCATATCGGGACGCGCGGCGAATCGTCCCGACGGCTGCTGCGCGCGGAATACGAGGCTCCGCACCTTTTCCTTGGCGGCGGGGAAATCCTTCTTGAGTTTCTCGTATATGCGCTGCATCATCCCGCCGTCCTGTTCGAAGCAGGCCATGATGATGTGCTCGGTGTCGAGGGTGTTCTGGTTCAGTTCGCCGAGGATCCCCTGGGCGATTTGAAGCACTTCCTTCGCTTTGTCGGTGAATTTATTGAATTGCATGGACATGTGCGATGGTTCCTCCTGTTTGTTCCCGGCATCAGAATGCCGGGTTACCTGGCATTCTGATGCCGGGGAACATATTGTGTAAATTATATACGAATCGCGGTTCTCGGCAATTATGCATCCGTTGAACGATCATCGGCAAGGCCTTTTGCAACCGTTTCATGCTATAATCTTGGCGAGAAATCTTAAAACGTGGCAGAGGGAGCGATGCCTTTTTCTCAGCAACAATTAGATGAATTGGTGCAGCGTATAGTCGACCTGGTGCATCCGTTGCGCATTATCCTTTTCGGATCGGCCGCCCGGGGCGAGCTCGGCAAATACAGCGATGTGGACGTGCTCGTGGTGATGCCGGAAGGAACTCACAGGCGTCATACAGCGATGAGTCTATATGCGCAAATCATCGGCTTCCCGTTTGCGGTCGATATTGTTGTTGCAACTCCCGGGGATCTTGAGAGGCACAAGGATACGGTGGGCTTGGTCTATCGAAACATCTTGCGTGACGGGAAGGAAATCTATGCCGCATGAGGCTGGAGATATCGGCTCGCTTTCAGAATGGATGCGCTTCGCCAGGGCCGACCTCGATCTCGCGGGCGTCCCGCTGCCGCCGAATGGAATGTACGAGCAGCTCTGTTTTCACGCGCAGCAGGCTCTTGAATCCTTCACCAGAATGAAATCTGATTGACGCCTATCCCGACAAAGGATTGCCGTGGTACAACTGCGCATAAGAAAATCCCGGCAAAGGATTGCCGGGATTAAATTTACCATGTCCAAATTAACGGCCCGCCCGCTAATCGCTGGGTTCGAAGTCGTCGATGGAGTCCTGCAACAACTTGGCGGCGTATTTGTGGTTATGCACGCCCTTGGAGCCATCGGCATTGATAAGGTCATAATTGAACTTCGCGTAGGTGTAGGCCAGGGTCAACTTGTCGTCGGCGGTGGCGGCATCGAGCTTCTCTTTGAGTTCGTCGAGCAGCGCTTGTATTTCGGTCTGGCCGCTCCTGTAGTCAAAGCTCACCGCGTTCGGATGACATTCCTGGCACGCTTCGACGAGGGGCTTGAATGTGTGCCCCGAGATAGCCGTGTTTATCGTCGCCGAGAATGGCGCGGTCCACATATGGCATGACGCGCATCCATCTTCCAGCGAGGTGTGTGCCGAGTTTTCATAATCCTCGCCGGGATAATTATATCCACCGGTGCCGAAGTAGACTTCGGAATTAGGATGATGCGGGCTTGCACCCGGTGTGGCGCCTTCGGAGTTGTGGCACTGCGCGCAGAGGTCCGCGACATCCATCCGCAACTGGAACGGGTTCGCGTCGGAGTGCGGGTCGTGGCATACCACGCAGGTAACGCCGTAGACGAAGTCCTCGGGCTGGGCATCCTCGGAAATGCTGTCGGCGAAGATATAATCGGCTGAATGGCACGCCTGGCACTCGGTTCCGAAGTGCGATGAAAGCTGCCATGCCAGGTTCGCCGTGGCGTGGGTGCTTGTCGCCCATTCGGTATAAGTGGGATGGTGCGAGCCTTCGTGGCACTGCCCGCATAACTCGCCACCGAGCGGGGAATCAAGGCCGATATAAGTCTTGATATGCTCGCTTCCGGCGCCGTGGCAGTTTTCGCACTGGACCCCTCCGAATTTCGCGGCCACCGCCGGGTTGGGGTCGTCATAACCGCTGTTGTTCGGATTGTCGTCGAGGCCCACGACATGGCATGGCACGCAGGTATCCGATACGTGGTCGGATGAGAGCAATGCGGGCAAGGCGTCGGCATGCCCGGTCAACTCCCACTCCAGTCCTTTCTGAATGTGGCAGGTGTTGCATACCTCGGCGGATACATACCGCACACCGCCTGCCGGGGGCATAACGGGTATCGAATTGCTCTGGCACCCTATGTAGATTCCAAGAAGGGCTGCAATTCCCAGTAGTATGATTATCTTCTTCACGTTTGACCTCCAGTCGGTATCGTTCGAATCCGGGGATGTTACCCGGGTCCGGTAATGGATTTATTTTTCAGCCCGCGGACGCGCGGACTACCATTCAAAACCGGCGTTAAGCAGCAGCCGGTCGACGCTGTAATCGAGCGGCTGGAGTATATCGAAGCTGCCGTCGGTATTCTCGTATGTCAGTCCCAGCTTCCAGTTGTCATCGGTTTCGTATGCGATACCGGCGCTGAAAGTCGTCTGGTCATAGCCGTCCGCGCCGGAAATATCGTAGTTCCAGTAGTTGGCGTTGAGATTCCAATCCTCGGTGAAATTCCACGAAAATCCTCCGCCGTATTCCCTTCCCCTCTGACGCCATTCGTTGAGTTCGGGAAGCCCGCTATTAGTGCGCATGAGACCGCCGCCGAGGTAGAACCATGCATCATCATTCAGCATGGACGTCCAGTCGAGGGTAAGGTGTTCATCGTTGACGCTGCTGTTACGCTGCGCGTTGGACTTTTCATTCTTCGCATATTTGAGCAGCCAGTCACCAGAGTTGATGACGCCCTCGCCGGTGGGGTTGTAGCGAAAGATGATGTTGTAGCGGTTCTCTTTATCCCACCATAGATAGGCGGAATCCATGTCCCTGACGTCGGTATTCTCAAGCCCGCCGCGCTTGAGGGCGGTCCAGTCGGCCGACGCATCGAATTCATCGGTGAACTTATATCTCGCTCCAAGGTTGATGGTATTCGTGGTGATTGTATTCTGAAGGATCTCGCCCGCGTCGGGCGCATCGCGCTCGGGGTTGGCGAAATATTCCAGTATCGTCGTGCGGTTCGGATATGTGTGATCGGCGCTGGTGAATTTGTATGTCGCGTTCAGCTTCAAATCGGGCGTGGCTTTCCATTTCGCCCCGATATCGAAATTGAAGCTGTCCCTCGCGGGATGCAACTGCATCGGGCCGTTGGCCGGCTTCTCAAGGTTTATATGGCTCGTGATATTCATCCGGTCGACGCCGAAGGCATTTATGAAACGCCCGTATCCGCCGATCGTGAAGCAGTTCATGTCGGTGTCGTTCTTGAGATCGCTTTCAGTGTAGAGGAGATTTCCTTCGACATATGCCGAGTCGCCTAATTGACGCCCGGAGCGGAATGTCCAGCTTGAATGCACGATATCTTCGACATCGAACGTGTTCGCGTCAAAAGCCCGGTGCTTGTACTGTAATGCGCTGTCCCAGCCGCCAAGGTTGAATGTGTAGCCGAGGTCGACATCTTCAGTTTCCCAGATGGTATTCAGGTTCCCGCCCGGTTCAAGGGCCGACCGGCTGCCCCGGAGGGTGTATCCGGCATCGATTATATTCCCATCATACTTGCCGTAGCTGAAACCGCCGTGAAGGTCGCGACGTCCCGCTTTTATCCCCGACGGGATGTTGAAATGCTCGTAATCGTTGAGCAGGAAATCGACTCTCCATGTTCCGAGGTCTTCCCATTCGCCATCGGCGCGCCAGCTTGAATCCCAGCTATGAGTCGAATCGAATCGGAAGATGGTTCCGTTATACGGCCATGCTTCGTAATACAGCCTGTCGAGATAAAAAGAATCATTCTCGAACGGGTCCATGTATCGTCCGTAAAAAGGGGATTCCTCGCCGTCGGCGTTGAGCTTGATAATCGTTTCTATAACACCCCTTGAAGCAGGGAGGCTTTCGATGTATTCCGTGTCAACCGTAGTGCCGACGCTGGTCGCCTCATCGGCCGCGGCCGCAACCTGCGATATCGAAAGTGCGAGGATTAGTCCCAGCATCGCTATACGTATCATCTTCAAGTGCATTACTTCCTCCACTTCCATTACTTAAGAAAGAACGGACTTGTATATGAGCCATGTATTTCGGAATGGCATCCCGATGTCCAGCAGGTCCCGGGGAAATGTTTGCCGGCTCCCATGTCGCTGTGACACTGGAGGCACAGTCTCTGCGGATAAGTGATAAGGTTGTCGGTGTTGCTTCCATGGGCGAAATGGCAGGTGAGACATCCATCCTCGCCCGCGGACATATCGATATCATGGTTGAATGTGAACGGTCCCTCTTTATCTCCGTGGCATTCGATGCACAGCCTGTCGGGGTCATCCACGAGCTGCGCGTCGAACATGCCCGACATCG
>CAZSPL010000230.1:0-5535 GCA_964608735.1 uncultured Planctomycetota bacterium
ATGGAGTGCCTTGAACAACCAAACCCGGGTGCCACGGGTACGCGAGCTTGTGGGTCGAAGTTCTTACGTAGACCCATCTTCGAGCTTACCCGTGTCTTCCAAGCCCGGGACGCCCGCGGCACCCAAATTGAAATACGATATTTTCCTGGTAGCCCGGGGTTGGAGCCATCCTTAATCCATGAAATAAATAGGCTCCTACCCCGGGCGGACCAAATAAAACGGTGAGCAAAAAATTAACAAACAACGATTAAAAGCCATAGCCCGCAAGGAATTCATCCACGTCTTCCGCGACTGGCGTTCCCTCGCCCTCGCGCTCGCCATACCCGTGCTACTCATCCTCCTCTTCGGCTACGCGCTCAACCTCGACCTCGACGATGTCCCCACCGTCGTATGGGACCAGTCGCACACGCCGCAGAGCCGCGAACTGCTCAGCATGTTCGACGGCTCCCCCTATTTCACGCTCATCGGTTACGCCGATAATTACAGGGACCTCGAAAAAGAAATCGACAGCGCCCGTGCCCTCATCGCCATCGTCATCCCCAGCGATTTCGCCGACGAAATCCTCGCCGATCGCTCGGTGAGTGTGCAGGTCATCGCGGACGGTTCCGATGCCAACACCGCGCGGCTCGCATTGGGCTATGCAAGGGCCCTCGGCATGATATACAACCTTAAAATCGGCGCCCGTGCCGTATCCTCCCTCGGATTGGGAAAACTCGAGCCGCCCGTGGATATGAGGGCGCGCGCGTGGTACAACACCGACCTCAAAAGCACCAACAACCTCATCCCGGGAATTATCGTCGTCGTGATGATAGTCATCGCCGCGATGCTCACAAGCGTCACCGTCGCGCGCGAATGGGAGATGGGCACCATGGAGCAGCTCATCAGCACTCCCCTGCGAGGCCCGGAACTCGTATTCGGCAAGGTCGCGCCCTATTTCGTTATCGGCCTCGTCGATGTCGGCATCGCGGTCGTTCTCGGACGCTGGCTGTTCCATGTGCCGCTGCGGGGAAGCGTCGCGCTCCTGTTCGCCATGGCCGTCATATTCCTCGCCGGCGCGCTGTTCTTCGGCCTGATGCTGAGCATATCATTCAAAAAACAAGTACTCGCGAACCAGGCCGCGCTGCTTTCGAGCTATCTCCCCACCCTGCTCCTGAGCGGATTCGTGTTCGCCATCGACAACATGCCCCGCGCGATTCAATACATCACATACATCGTCCCGGCGCGATATTTCATCGCCCTCCTGCGCGGGATTTACCTCAAGGGAATCGGGCTGGAAATCATGTGGGTCAATGCGTTGCTGCTGACAATTTACGCCGTCGCGATGATAGTCGCCGCGAACAAGCGGTTGAAACTCAAGCTTGAATGAAATGCGCAAACGTTTGAAACATATGTTGATTAAAGAATTCCTGCAGCTTCTGCGCGACCCGCGCATGCGCATCGTCGTATTCATCGTCCCGCTCGTGCAGATGCTCGTCATCGCGTTCGCGCTCACCAACGATGTCACCAACATCAAGACCGCCGTACTCGACCTCGACAAAACGCCGGCATCGCGCGAGCTTATGTCGGAATTCACATCGAGCGGATATTTCGAAATCGTCGAATACGCCGATTCCCAGGCGGACATCGACGCCATCCTTGACCGGAGCCGCGCCCTCGTGGTCATCAACATCCCCGCCGGATTCGAGGGCGATCTGCGAGCGGGGCATCAGGCCGATGTCCAACTCCTCGCCGACGGCACCGACAGCAACACGACCGCTATCGTATTCGGCTATGCCAACGCCATCGTCGCGGATTTCACCGCGCGACAAATGGAGGAACGCCTCGCGGCGGAATCCGGCGGAGCGATATCGATACCCCAGATCGATATGGAATCGCGCGCGTGGTTCAATCCCAACCTCGAAAGCAAGCACTTCTATGTCCCGGCGCTTATTTCGGTGATGCTCGTCGTCATAAGCATGATCCTTTCGGGCGTGTCGGTTGTACGCGAAAAGGAAATCGGCACCATCGAGCAGGTGATGGTCACCCCGATAACGCGCGTGGAATTCATCCTCGGCAAGACCATCCCCTATGCAATCATCGGTTACATCGTGATGACGCTGATGCTCATCCTCGCGATGCTCGTGTTCGGCATCCGCGTGGAGGGAAGCTGGATTCTTCTCTATGTCCTGACCGGCGTGTTTCTCGCGGGCAACCTCGGCATCGCGCTGTTCATAAGCACCACCGCGTCGACCCAGCAGCAGGCGCTGTTGACGACATTCCTGATAATGCTCCCGACCATACTCCTCAGCGGATTCCTCTTCCCCATACGCAACATGCCCGTGCCGGTGCAGTACGCCACACTCATCAATCCCCTGCGATGGTATATAGAAATCCTGCGCGGCGTGATTACCAAGGGGGTCGGCATCGAATCCCTCTGGCCCGCCATCCTCGGCCAGACCATCCTCGCCATCCTCTTCATCCTCCTCGCGACGGTCAGCTTCAGAAAAACCATGGCGTAGCCTGGCTTCCCCGAAGCCGGGAACCAAAAACCGCGGCATGTACCGCGGTTGACTGAATCGGATATTTCGCTACAGCTATTCTCCCTGCACAACCTCGAGGGTGATGAAGTCGAAGAGGGGGGGGCCCATCACTTGTCTACCTGTTGGTGGCGTAGGGATCCAGTAATTAAAGGTTGAGGTTATTACAAGTGCCAGGTATTCGCCGGGGGGCGCTGTGAATGTTGGAGGTACAATATCCGTGCAGAGCAGGACTTCGAAAACACCCGGGCTGATCTCTTCCCAATCGGGGCCAGGGCCGGGGCAACAGCCACTGTGAGCAATACCCCAAGCCGCTACGAAATCAGTCGGTGAGATATCCGGGCAGTAAATAGCGCTGCCGACAGAACCCATCTCGACATCCGGGTAGTTTAAGACCGTGGTGTTGATCAATTCATATCGTTCAAAGGCTCCACCGGTTTTGAAGGGCTGGAGTTGTACTGTCTCGAGAACATACCCCTCTTCGCAGTTGGCGTAAGTGGGGAAATCAACCGCGGGATCCGTTACGGGTGTGGTAGTTGGTTGTACCCAGCACGCGTCAACGACATAGCCAAAGAAGAATTCACCGTCAGGAGGGTCGATGTGATACGTGCGCGTAATCGTGTCATAGGTTCGAAACATTCTGCGTTCGGGATCGTTGGTGAATAGTTTGAAGCCGTTTATGGTGCTGTCAGGATTTAGCCCGTTGGCGCGCTCCCCGCGTGAGTAATTGAAAATAGGTTGGCTGAACTCGGGGCCGAGATCGAGGCCGGGGAATAGATAAAACGTGAAACCGTCGGCATTGAGCAACTGACCACCGCCATCCTCGGCACGGGAGAAATTTAAAGGCAGGTTATCAGTATACTTATACCAGTATACGGAAGAAACTCCTAAATTAGATTCCCAGTAACGCGTCGCGGGGAACATTACGGTTCCATGCACATCGAAGCCGGTATACTGCGGCGCGCCGGGGAACGGATGGTTCAACCTGATTTTGACCTTTAAAGTTCCATCAGGCTGGATTTGAGGTTTGCCGAAAACTATGCAATGAGCGCATTTGGGCGGCTCGACGAAAGGAGTCACATTGAGATGGTAGTCGGAGGCGCGCTGGGGGATTCGCTCGATTGAACGATGGTCGGCGGAGACATGATAGAGGCCGACATCCCATGTCCAATTCCGGCTCGACTGGAATTCAGCCTGCGCGACGGCGTTCTCCTCATCGACTGTTACAGGTGTCTGAGCGGACGAGCATCCGCAAGAGATAAGAAGGAATAAAGTCAAGATTAAATATAGGTGCTTCATCATCTTCCTCCAAAGAAATCAGACTACCAATCGCTCCTGTCTCCGAAAACCGTGTTGGGAACGCCATATTCATCGACGTCGGTCCATTGCCAGGCAACAACCGTATAGGTGTTTTCATCCTCTTCTTGATAGACGATCGGCGGATCGCCCCCCGGCCAGTAATCTTTGATTCGGCCGGGATATCCCACAGGATAGTAGTGATCATAAACAACGTTCGTAATATCCGCGTGCCGATCGTCGTTGGCAGAGCCGGGAATTTGTTCATCCCCCGTCGGTGGATTCGTCCACAAGAAGTTACGGAAAATGCCCTGGTCCCCGGCATTCGAGATCACATTCTGCTCGTTTAAAGGTGCTGTTACTTCCTGTGACTTCCCGCTACAACCGCCGATACAGAGCACAACAGCCAAAACCGCCAGCATCAGACTCCAACAACAGGTGCTGATAATGCGTCGATTCATCCCTGAATCCTCCTAATCCTTTTGTTATTTCAGGTTCAATCCTGCTGTTCAATCGACCTTCGGTGAGTGCTTCTCCCAAAATATTCCTATGTCATATTTCTACCATGTCCCGCCACGCCGTGTCAAGGGATTTTAAAATTTTAATATGAAATAATTAAAATATTTTTGGGCCGTTAAAATTAATCTTAATGTGCTTCAGGCTTCATGATGGCTAATAACGCGGGCATGCAATTTGTGGGAATTAGCCAGCGTCATTCCCGGTTTCGGGGAAACCGGGCTACTGGGAATAATAGTGATCAACAAATCCTCGGAAGCTGTTCGCCGCTTAACATCCCAACAATACGCCCGGTGCCGATCCGGCTCTTCATCTCGACAACCGGCTTGCCTTTCGATACGTGACCGATAATCGATGCGCCTCTGCCTCGCTCATGCGCGCGCATTGTTTCGAGCGCCCGCTCGGCATCGGATGCTTTCACGAATGCCGCGAAACGCCCCTCGTTGGCGACATACATCGGGTCGAACCCCAATATCTCGCATGCCGCATGCACATCGTCGCGCACCGGGATGAGCCGCTCGTCGATTTCGATCTTCAATCCCGCCGACGATGCAATCTCGTTCAGCGCGCTCGCCAGCCCGCCGCGGGTAAGGTCCCTCAGGCAGTGTATCTCGATCCCGGCGTCGATGAGCTTGAGTACGATATCCGCCAGAGATGCCGAGTCGCTTTCGATGACGCTCTCGAACTGAAGCCCCTCCCGCACCGCCATCACCGCCATCCCGTGACGCCCGATATCCCCATTGATGATGATAGTGTCTTCCTCGCGTACCGTCCCCGGATGTATATTCATCGAATGCTCGATAATACCAATACCCGATGTGTTGATAAAAACACCGTCCCCCTTCCCCCTGTCCACGACTTTTGTATCCCCGGTGACTATTTGTACATTCGCTTCATTGGCGGCGTCGCGCATCGAATTCACTATCCGCCAGAGCGTTTCCATCGGAAGCCCTTCCTCGATTATATACCCCGCGCTTATCCAGACCGGACGCGCGCCGCTCATCGCAAGATCGTTTACCGTGCCGTGTATCGCGAGGGAACCGATATCTCCGCCGGGAAAGAACAGCGGATGAACGACATATGAGTCGGTCGTGAATGCTATCCTCGCCCCTTCGACATTCAACCGCGCCGAATCGTGTCTCTCATTCAGTATGTCATTATCGAACAACGGCAGAAATATCTTCTCGATAAGTTGATGCATCAAAAG
>CAZSPL010000231.1:0-5525 GCA_964608735.1 uncultured Planctomycetota bacterium
GTACCCGTGGCACCAGGAGCCGCTTGTTTGTGGCGCTGAAGATATAGGCCCAAAAATGCCGGTAGCCCCGCTTTGCAGCGGGGCTCCGGCTAACCACCCAAATCGATACGTATCGCCAGTTTTAGCAATAAATCGATAAACCTGGCACGATATATTATCGCGGCATGCCTCTCAAAAAGTCTTAATCAAACTGAATTCGAGGGAATTGTTTCACCTTAAGTTTCGCTCCGCGTGGGTCAGGGATTTTGCCGTGCAGGTGGTATACTAAAGGCCGGAAATACGGCATGAAAATTGCGATAAATATACGCTCCGTCGCGAACCGGGGAGGCATCGGACGTTACACCCGGCGGCTTCTCAGCGGGCTTTCTTCTATCGATAAAGAGAATGAATATGTCCTGTTTCTGCCGGCGCGATTCGATTATGACGCCTCCGGTCTTGGGGGGAATTTCATCCTTGTCGATGTACCCGGGTCCCTCAACCGCATAATCTGGGAAAACGTGAATCTGCCGGGATATGTGAGGAAACACCGCCCCGATGTGTTCTTCTGCCCGGATTACACATTGCCGGTAACATTGGGTTTACCGTCGGTCATTACGGTTCACGACCTGACATTCATGCGGCATCCCGAGGGCTTGAGCCTTCGCGCGAAGCTTCTGTATCGCAGCTTCTTTCCCCGGTCAGCGCGTAAATCCAGGCTGATCCTTGCCGACAGCGAGCATACAAGGCGCGATCTGATAGAACTCGGCTTGAAGGATGCCGAGTCGGTGAGGACAGTTCACCTTGGCGTGGACAGGAGTTTCTTCGAGGAGCGTTCGGAGGATGAAATCAGCGAAAGCCTTTCGCGCTACGGCCTTGAAAGGGGCTTCCTGCTGTTCGTGGGGGCTGTCGAGGAGCGGAAGAATGTGCGGCGTCTGATTGAAGCCTACAAACTCTTAAAATCGAGAAGGGGGGATATCCCGCCGCTCATTCTCGCGGGTCCGAAGCTCGACCGTGCCGATGAGATATTGTCGGGCGCGGCGGGTGTGCCTGGTGTGCGGCATCTCGGGTATGTCGAGGACGCGCATCTTCCCGCGATATACCAGGCCGCATCGGGGCTGGTCTATCCGTCGCTGTATGAGGGATTCGGTCTTCCGCCGCTCGAAGCTATGGCAGCGGGCACGCCGGTTGCCGTAAGCAGGCTGACATCGCTCCCGGAAGTCGTCGGCGAGTCGGGGATTTATATCGATCATCCGGAATCGAGCGAGGGCATCGCCGAAGGGATTGAGGCGCTCCTGAATCTCGGGTCGAAACGGGAAGAAGTCGTGAGATCGGCCCGCGAGCGGGCGAGGGGATTCACGTGGGAAGCTTGCGCCCGCAATACGCTCGATGCGATCATCGAAGCCGCGGCGCAATAGTATCCCGAGGTGACATGTTGGCAGTCTTCTATCCGAGAAAGAAGCTGACGAGATTCGACCAGGAAATAGCATTCATCATCGAGGAGAAGAGATACTCCATCGCCCCGGATGATGTTCCCATCGAACGCCAATGGGGGGGAAAGCTTGAAACGGATTCGACATCAACGGGCGTCGATATCGTATACGGTGGAAGGATACTGCGTAGACTGATAATCGAGGACTGGAACAGCGAGTCGCTCGCGGGAAGGGATTTCAACCTGACCGTGGAGATAGACGAAGATTTCATCATTTTTCCCGTGCTCAACCTCGAAGTGAGCGATGACGGTTACGGCAGTGAAGGGGAACTGCATTTTTTCCTTGAGCGGATACGCATCCCGGTTGCCGGAAGCCATCTTCCCCCATCGGGAGGCGGGCTGTTCGAGAGGGGATTGGCGATACAGGGGGTCGTGAATCCGGGCACTGTAAGATACTCGGTGCAATGCGAGGACTGTTTCAGGGGATTCACATTTCGCGCATATCATGCGGGGATGTCGGAGATCGAGTATTTCTATTGCGATAAAACATCGCAGCCGCTGGCTATTTCGATATACGACCCGCTGATGGATTTCAAGCGTCCCGGGGTCGGCTCGAAGCCCGATGAATTCACTCCCGCGGATATTGCGGCGGCGCGGGAACGCATCAGGCAGATAGAAACAAAACTTATCAAGAGCGATGCCGGTGGGAATTTCCAATGGCTCGCTCCGTTCAGGTGCCCGCATTGTTCGCATCCGCTGATAGACTTCCGCAACAACCTGTTCAGGAAGGCATGGGAGTATTACGTATGCTGCCACAAGGGGCAGGTGATGCGGGAGTTTTCATCGCCACCGGATGACGAAAGCACGGACGAGGAAAAAGCGGATAAAGGATAGAATCGCCGGATGAGGGGGGCCGGGATGCCCAGGCATCATTTATCGTCATCCCCGCCGTTGCCCATCGTGGGCGGATAGGGGTTTTCCTCCGGCACCTTCACATTGAACGGCGCCTGTCCCTGGACCATTTCGAGCTGTTTCTGCAGTCCCGCCGAGAGGCCGAGAATCCCCTGCGGCGTCATGGCGACCTGAGTATGTACGATGAATTCGTGCGTCTGCGGGTGGAAGTAGCCGAATTTTATCACGCCGTGCGAAGGGGCGAGTGTTATCTGGAAGAAATCGGCGAAGAGCACCTGGTGGCTCGACGGCGCCATGCTTACCTTCTGGGGCTTCGGTGGTTGCTTGCGGATGTTTCCAATCTCCATGAGCTATTCCTCCTCAAAAGGCATCAATGTATCGTAATTCATATCGACAAAATCCACGAGCAGGGCGATATCGCTTATGATTTCCTTTTCCGAGAGGGCGGCTTTCGGAAGGTCTATCGTAAGGTAGAAGAACCGCTCGTCATCGATGATCGGCTTTATGAGTGGCACCGAGCCGCTCAGGCGGATGATGTCCATAAGGTATTCCGCGCTGACCGGGTCGGGGATGAATTCAACCGGGGCGCTTACGTGGATGAAATCGTCCGAGAAGTCGATCTGTATATCGACCCTGTCGGTATTATCCCCTTCGAACGCGAGAGCATAGCCGCCCGACTCGGATGCGACATAGGATAATTCATACTCGTCGAGCCAGCTTTTCACGAGGGCGGCGGGATCATCGCCGGACGCCGCGAGAGCCGCGGGGGATGAATAAAACATCGCCCCGAACATCAGGCAAATCAGTGCAGGCAACAAGATACGATGCATTTCAGGCTCCTTTCGCGCAGCATTGTACCACAACATTGCGCCGGGGTTTCACCGGGGAAGTTATAATGTTATATTGATGTCGAAATGCCTCACAGGGTCTTGACAGCCGTATTGATTATTCTTATCGGCGCCGCCTCGGGCTGCCAACGTACCGACTCGCGCATCGTCAACAAGCCGTTCGGGGAGCTGGAATGGATTGAGAGGACACGCAGTCCGATAGCGCTTGCGATGGCGGAGAGGCATTATCTATATTGCGCGTATTTCCGAAATGCTTACGAGAAAGCATCGGATGAATTCGCCTCGGCGAAGGAAAGATATGAATCCGGGCAGGATGCCGATATCGGGGAATTGTTCGCGTTGAAGCATCTGAGCACGGTTTACTCGAATGACCTTATATCCAACCTGTGGGAAGTTATCAACTACAAGCCCGATCATCGCCGGGCGCTTTACGAGCTGATAGACATGCTGGAGGAGCGGTGGTACACCGAGGCCGACGAGGGGGCGGGCTTCGAAGCCGAGGCGGTAAATCTCGCCGCGCTCGAAAAGGCGCTGCGTATCGCCTCGAATTTCTTCGGGCGCGATTACGAAGTGAACTACAAGCTCGGGGCGGTGCTCTTCAGCGAGGGGAGCATGCTCAAGCATTACCCGGAGTTGGCGGCGGCAGCGGGGGATGATGTCACGGCGGAGAGCAAATTCACCGATGCCGAGGTGTTTCTTCGCAAATGCATAGCGGTGCGTTCGATGTATGCCGAGGGCTACCAGCTTCTCGCGCTCAGCCTCGAGGAACTCGGGCGGGATAAGGAAGCATATAAATTCTGGAAACTAATTACAGTGATAGAACGCGCCTACAAGCGCGAGCCGTCGTACCAGCGGGATGAAGTCCGCGAGCAGGTCTACGAGATGGCGCGCGGCAAGGTGGCGGAATACGAAGCAAAGTTCGGGTCGACATCGTGACCGACGTGCATTTATCCCCGTGGAAAGGAGGCGAGCGGATTGGATATATTCATAATGTATTTCTTCATGATCTGCGACCTCCTGTTCACTTTTTTCAATTACCGGGAATCGGAGGAGCTGAACCCGATTTTCAGGGAATGGCTTTACGGTAACGGGCAGGTGTGGTTCATCTACGCGAAGCTCGGCATGAACACGCTCGCCGCCTATTTGATCATTTATATCAGGAAATACCGGCGAACGGCTTCGATCGTGCTGGCGCTCATCGGCATCGTGGTGTATGGAACCGTATTCTATCTTCACATCGAGATTTACCAGATAAACCACGGGCACGACCCGATAATCGCGGGGCTGAAGCAGATCCTGATATCCACGGAGGAGGCCGCGGGCGGTGTGATGAAGGACATCGGGATGAATCGATAATAAGCTGATCCCATGAAGTACCGACAGGTGAAATCGCTCTTTATCTATCTGCTGTTCGGCGGCGCGGTGGCGTTCCTGGTATCGACGCTCGTCCACTGGATCGCCGAGGAGATGGTGGACCCGGTGCAGATGTCGGTATTCATCGGGATATTCCTCGCGTTCATTTTCTGGGTTTTGTATAACCACAGCAGGAAGAGCAGGGGATGACTTCCATCCCGCCTTTCAATAAACAATCCACTTGATGTATTCTTTGTCCCGTGGAAAGCACGAGCAGGGCGGATAATACCCGCGGGTTCAACCAGGTTGTCCTAATAATCGGGACGGTGATATTCCTCGCCGCCTGCTATCACGCCATAGGGTTCACGTGGGACGACCCGTTCATCAGTTACCGCTACGCGCGCAACCTCGCCGAGGGGCATGGGCTTGTCTACAACATCGGCGAAAGGGTGGAAGGCTATTCCAACCTGCTGTTCGTGCTGATATGCGCGTTTATCTATAAAATCGGCATCGGGCGGGGCGAACTCGGGCTTCTGTATTTCGCGAAGATATTCGGCCTGGCATGCGCGCTCGGCTCGGCGTGGCTCGCATGGCATTTCATGAGGCGGTGGGATTTCAACGCGTCCATCGGCTATGCCCCCCTCGCGCTGTTCGCGCCGTTCATGCTTCTCACCAACGTGTTCTTCGCCGGGTGGTCGATGGGCGGCATGGAGACGGTATTCTTCCCGCTGCTGCTCATGGCCGCATCGTATATGCTTCTGATTGAAGTCCAGCGCGGTAAAACATTCAGCCGGTGGATATCGTTCCCGGCATTGTTTTTCTGGCTTGCGGCGTTGACGCGTCCCGAAGGACCGGCCCTCTGGGTCGCGGGGTTGATAGCAATGTTGTCCGTGAGGAAGAAGTATGAAATCGGATGGCGGCATATCGGGTCTTTCGTGATTACATTCGTAGTGCTGATGCTCGCGTTCATACTTCACCGGTTCATATATTTCGGGGAGTGGCTT
>CAZSPL010000232.1:0-5515 GCA_964608735.1 uncultured Planctomycetota bacterium
TTCGAAGCGGTCCATGCGCGGCACGGCGGCCGGGTCGTTTGGATCGTAGCGGTAGATTTCGAATTTCAGAATGCGCTGTTCTTGATGCTCCATCGTTTTGCCTCGGTCTTAAGTTTCTTGTATCGCACACTGAAGTGTGCGGGATTCGGATCGTTCTATTCACATGGCTCACACTGAAGTGTGAGGTACCCGGAACGATTTATTTACTACTTCTTGTCGCCGCTGATGACCTTGGACTCGCCGTAGCCGCGGCTTCCTGGCTGGCTTTCGGTGATGACCGGTTTCTCATACTCGAGCGTGGGAAGCTGGTCGGCGGGGGATTTCCAGTATGCCAGTGTACGCTTGAGCCAGTTGGCATCGTCGCGGGCCGGGAAATCCTCGCGGTAATGCGAGCCGCGGCTTTCGGTACGCATCTGGGCGCCATAGGAAATCGTCAAGGCGACGCGGATCATACCCGGTAGTTTCAGGGCGGCGGCAAGCTCGGGATTCGCCCAGTGTCCGTTGGAACTGAGCTTGATATTGTGGCTCGCGGCGTGAAGTTCCTTGAGGCCGTCGACGGCTTTCTTCAATTTTTCGGCGTCGCGGAAGATGTGCACGTTGTCGAGAAGCAGGTTCTCCATTTTCCCGCGGAGTTCGTAGACATTCTCGGTGCCGCCGTTGGTGCCGGAGGCGAGCTTGTCGATCCTCTCGCGTAGAGAGGTGACGAAACCTTCGACAAGTTTGTCCGGGAAAGATGCGTCGAATTCTTTCTCGATGAATTCGGAGAGCTTGGAGCCGGCGACCCAGCCGGTGACGAGTGTCTCGGCGAGGGAGTTTCCACCGAGCCGGTTGAAGCCGTGCATGTCCCAGCAGCCGGCTTCACCCGCGGCATAGAGCCCTTTCAAGCCATACGCGGCGCAGTCGATGTTGGTGCGTATTCCGCCCATCGAATAATGCTGGGTGGGGAGGACGGGGATCTTCTCGGTGATGACATCGACGCCGATAAAATATTTACATATATCGAGCACTTCGCGGAGCTTCGTTTCGAGATGATGCTGCCCGAGATGGCGGATGTCGAGCCAGAGGAACGTGCCGTAAGGGCCGTCGATGCCTTTCCCGGCGCGGATATGCTGCATCATGCGGCGGGAGACGACATCGCGCGAAGCCAATTCCTGTTTCTCGGGTTCGTAGTCGGCCATGAAGCGATGGTCGTCCTTGTCGAGGAGGTACCCGCCGTCGCCGCGGCATCCCTCGGTGACGAGGATCCATACCGGCACTACGGCGGTTGGATGGAACTGCACGGCTTCCATGTTGCCGAGGGGTACTTTGCCGGTATCCTGGGCGAGTACGCATCCGGAGCCCTCGTTCTGGATCGCATTGGTGCTCTTGCCGTAGATTCGGCCGAACCCGCCTGTGGCGATTACGGTCGCCTTGGCGAGGTAGGGGCGGATGGAACCATCGCGGAGGTCGCGTACTACAGCGCCGAGGCAGCTTGTGCCGTCGTGAATCAGGCTGAGCACCTCTACCCTGTCGTGGATTTTCACTCCGTGCCGGGCGGCGATGTTGTCCATGGTGTAGAGCAGCGTATGCCCGGTGCCGTCGGCGGTGTATGCGCATCGCCAGAAGGAGACGCCGCCGAAGTCGCGCTGGGTGATGAGCCCTTCCTTTTCTTTTTTATCTTCCGCTTCGTGAACCGTGCCCCTCTTGTGGAAGGTGAATTTTCCCGGCACGACGCGGTTCCATGGGATTCCCCAGTGGTCCATCTGTCGTACGACCCACGGCATGGCATCGACGAAGAGGCGTACGCGGTCCTGGTCGGCGCCCCAGTCGGAACCTTTGACGGTGTCGAGGAAATGAACGTCGGTGTTGTCCCCCTCGGCCTTCGCGGTATTTCCGAGGGCGGCCTGCATACCACCCTGTGCGGCGCATGAATGCGAGCGGCGGCACGGTATGAGGCTCAGGATGGTGACATCGTGGCCACGCATGGCCGCTTCGACCGCCGCGCGTTCCCCCGCGAGTCCCCCGCCTATGACAAGTACGTCGGTAAGAATTTTTTCCATTTTTACATACCCCCCTCAATCGGCATTTTGAAGAATATGGTCATGTTGATAATGGCGACCACCATGTAGAATACGAAGAGGAACCAGGCTACCGGCACCGCGATGGAGCGCGACATCCAGTTCCATTTAATCATGATTCGATAGAATCCCGCGCCGATGTGTATTGAAAGAAGCAACAGGAACGGGGCATAGAACCAGAGGAATCCGCCCTGTGCGCCCTCGGCGCTCTTCTCTGCCTGGATAGGCAGGTCGGTGAATATATGCCACAGATGCGCGAAGGCGAACGCGAAGATGAGGAATCCCGTCGCGACCTGCAGGAACCAGAGTATCGTGTCGAAGTGTCTCATCAGCGTACCGCGTTTGAGCACTTCCCATTGGTCCTGCAACCTTACCGGCACTCGGCTCACCACGAGAATCGCATGGGCGAGAATCAACGCCGCGACGCCTGCCAGCGCGATGTGGGCGAGGGAGATTCCCCAGATAAGGTCGGTTTCGAACCATTCGGCGAGAGTGTTGAAAACGGCGCCGCGTCCGCCGAAGAGTACGGTCGCGACGAAGAAGAGGTGGAAGAAGATAAAGAACAGCAGCAGGATGCCGCTTATCATTTCCCCTACATCGATGTAGGCATCGGTGGGAGCCACGCTCCTGGGTCTGGTATCTGTACGCGTAACCATTGGTAAGCTCTCCCATCCATTAAGATGGATTAAGTCATATTAGTCGAGACCTGCATTCTACCTCAAGCGTAAGGGAAGTAAAGCGTCTTGTGAAAGAAATAACTTTATGAATTGAGTGGTAGCAGGGGCTGCAATGCAAGGGGATAATACACGGGCGATGATGGTTGGCAGACGCGTGTCCGTGGCACCAAGTTTTGATGGAGAGTGGACAAAGACACGGGCAAGCTTCGCAGGGGTTGGCAGGATGATTATGGTTGGCTGACGCGTGTCCGTGGCACACGGAAACGGAGTTTTGTAAAAAGCCCGAACATCGCGAATCTGATATACTTCCAATTGCATATTGATGTTGATGAAGAAGAGGAGGATAGAGGATAAATGGGTCGAAAAATTGTTTTACTCGCATTCGCGGCGGCATTTGTGGTCTTCGGATGCAGCGGGGGAACCGTGGGGACCCTGCCGCCTCCGACCAGCGATATGAGCGGCATACAGGGGCAATGGGATTTCCACTACACCATCGACTATTCTTTCCTCGCCGGCGATCAGCCGGTGGCGCATCAGCAGCAGGTCGGCGGTGTGTATGCCATCGCGCCGAATTCGGTCACATACAACAACGGCGTCCCCCTCGACTGGAGCTACGACGGCGATATCCTGCTGCTGCGCGATGTTATCGACGTCTTTTTCATCGACGACACCTGCGGCGGGAAGAGCGGCACGGGCATCCTCAACCTTCGTATCCCGGTCACAACGGGAGATGGGGTCGCGGTGATATCGGGCGACGTCAGCGGCTCGGTCATCTCCGACTGGTGCGGGCCGATGATTTTGACGGGTACCGCCGCCGGTAGTATGATAATCCGGTAGACAAATTTAAAGGAGCCATCACGCGGAATGGAAGATAAGAAGGATAAGGATATCTGGACGAAGCTCTCCGATGCGGCATCGCGGGCGGGGGAAGCCATCGGCGGCGAAGTCGAGAAGCTGAAGCTCAGCCACGATTTGAGCGTCGTCAAGGGAGAGCTGCGCAATGTTTACGCCGAGATAGGGCATATTATCTACAAGCGTTACTGGGATGCCGGCGGCGATATCGATGAGAAGCTGCTTCCGAAGTGCAAGAAGATAGACGAGCTGCGGCATAAGGCGCATGAGTTAGAGGAGAAGCGTAAGCTCATCAAGGGGATATCGCCGACGACTGACGACGAGCCGAAGGCCGCGCCGGATGCGGCGGGCAGGAAGGAGCCGCCAACGGCGAGCAAACCCGAGGAGACAAGTGAGGGCAAGGGTTCTCCCGAAGAGGGGACGAGGCTCGAATTCATGGACGACGAGGAGATACCCGGATTCTGCCCGCAGTGCGGATACAAGGTGGATTTGGAGACCGGGCGTTTCCCTAAATTCTGCATCCGCTGCGGCGAGACATTGCCCACCGAATGGTAGCATCGAAACGGCGAGTTGACTCATAAGCCGCCTTGCATGGCGGTTTTTTCATCACATGACATCCCCGGATGCATTTGCATCTATTTTAATCGTTTCTAATTTCAGGATGGCCGGGAATCGGCCGATAGCCGGAGTTATCGTTTTATGCTGTTTTACTGTATAATCAACAGCCCCGGAGAATCAACCGGGGCGCGGAAGCCGGGAAACCGAGTAATTTTAAGTATCAAAGCGGCTCTTAAGCAAACTTAATCTTATTTAAAGGATAATAATCCGGCTCATTCCGCGAAGATACGGCCGAATATCGGCCGGGTAATTGAAGGCTGGTGATGCCCGATGAAGTTTCGGGTTGCGAAAGCCGGCGCGCTTGTCGCGTCGCTGTTCATCCTGATGACGATGCTGCCCGCGAATTCGCGTGCCGAAGAGACCACGTCGCTGAAACTCGAATTCATCGCCATCTATAAGCTCACCCCGGAAGATGCTATCGCGCGATGCTATGAAAACCTCAAACAACTCGGTATCGACACGAGCCTCGTCACCATCACCACCCTTGAATCGGTCGGCAAGAAAATCGCGGTGCAGTCGACCCAGGACTTGATCGACATCGTCAAGCAGATAATGAACACCATCGACCCCGCGCCCCCGCCTCCGCCCAAGACGCAGGCAGCCAAAGAAGTGCTCGACAGCGTCGAGGTGCGGAATTTGAGCCCGACGGAGCTGGGGTACAAGCTCGACGAAGTGATGGTCACATTCATGAATTTCACCCGCCTCGAACCCGGCGCGGAGAATTTTTTCATCTACGCGCGGGATGAAGCGGGCACCAATGCCATCACCTTCTACGTTCCGAACATAGACGAAGTCAACAAGCAGTTCTTCGACCGCAACCAGGGGTACAGGGGATACAAGGTCTACATACGGGCCACCGACAGGGAAACCGCGGTGGTCGAGCAGATAAAGGGGATACTATCGACTATCGACATGCCCCTCGCGGGCAAGGATTATGAGGTCATCCAGCTTTACTATGTCGAAGTCACCGAGGCGATAAAGTCGCTGAAAGCGCTTGGTTATTACGCCATCGACACTTCGACGATCGATGCCAACGCCGGGAACAACAATGTCTCGGATGCGGTCCTGTCCGGCATAAGCCCGGTGATATATTCGGCGCCGGGGGTCACGGTCGAATCGGTGCAACTCAGCACCAACTTCGGAAGCGGTGCGTCGAAGGACCTCCGCGGCGGGCAGTTCACTACGCTGCAGTTCCGCGACCCGGTCGCCACGACCGATATACATAAGCTCATCGTGTACGGCTCGAAGGAAGAGATAACCGCGGTGAAGGATTTCGTAGCGCTGATAGATGTTCCCGCGCGGCAGATACTC
>CAZSPL010000233.1:0-5492 GCA_964608735.1 uncultured Planctomycetota bacterium
CCGCCGTAGTAGTCGTAGATAATTCGCGCGCAGCTTGGGGCGGGACGGCTCTCGCCCTTGATGCTGTGCTCCTTCATGAGCTTGAGGCGTTCTTCCTCACTGGAATGATGGTCGAACCAAAGGCCCGCGCCGGGGACATAGGGGATATTCGCGAGCACATCATTTTCGGTGACCGTAACTTCGCCGTCCTGCACGTCCTTGGGGTGGACGAATTCGCGGTCGTCGATTATGCCCGCCTCTTTAAGAAGCACCGCGCAGGCAAGTCCATCAAAGTCGGAACGAGTAAGAAGCCGCATGTTGTATCTCCTCAGTTTCTATGGCGTGTTTTCGTAAAATATGAAAACCGTTAATTCTATCATGAAATGGCCGGGAGCAGAAACAAAATCGGGGCCTGGCGTCACGCCTGGCACCACGCCTGGCACCGTAGTAGTATAATAGGCGAAGGGTCGGGATAATCACTTCAAAGGAAAAGGCCATGTGGAGAAATACCATCCTGATCGGGCTTGTCATCATCCTGCTTTTCACGGGAGGAAGCGTTCTCGCCCAGGCGTCGGCGGAAACGCCGGCGGTGCTGCCGTCGCTCGACGCCGGCATCGTCATACGCGACTGGCATTGCATCGGGCCGTTCTCATCGGGGCCGCGCGAATCGATGGTCAATCCGCTGGAAAGTTTCTACCATCCACTGGACTCGTCGGGCATACCGGACTTGAGCGCGCGGTATCCATCCATACTGGCGACCGGGCGCGATGTCGGGTGGACAGAAATCCAGGCGGATGAAAACGGGAACCTGAATTTCAAATTCGACAACGTCGACTGGGATAAGATAAACGACGAATGGGGCGTAAGCGGTATCAATTTCAGCGGCGCGGCATATGCCGAGTTCAACTGCGGGATGAAATGTCGCGCGCTCGCGGACGCAAGCGGTATCGGGACATTCGTGCTGAACGGCGTCCGCTACTCCGGCGACCCATACGGGCATCACCTCATCAAACCGCCGGTAATCCTCGAAGAAGGGGTGAACCACATCTCGTTCTTCTTCGGCGGGTTCGGCGGCGAGGACAGCGTGCAGTTCAAGCTCGAACCGGTGCCGGGCGAAGTGATGATACTGGATAGAGACATCCTCGTACCGGATGTGGTGAGGGGAGAATTGACCCAGGGATTTATCGGTGTCCCGATCCTCAATACGACGGAACAATGGCTGGAAGGCGCATCGTTGAGCATCGAATCGGATTATCTGTCGTTTCAGGAAGATGTCGATGTGCCGTCCATAGCGCCGCTATCCGTCGTCAAAATGTGCGTTGGACTCAGGAATACCGACAATTTCCCATCGGAATACGAGAACGATGAGCTCGAAATAAATATTATGGTCAAGCATCCATACGGTGAAACATCGGCCATGGCGACGGTGCGGGTAAGAAATCCGGAGGATTCGAGGATCATCACTTTCAGGAGCCGCATCGACAACAGCACGCAGAAATTAGCCGTACGTTATCCCCTTGATTACGACCCGTCGAAAGAATACGCGCTGATTCTCACAACCCACGGAGCGGGTGTCGAATGCGAGGGACAGGTGGATGCGTTTCAGCCCAAGGACTGGGCGTTCGTCGCGGCGGCCACCAACAGAAGGCGTTTCGGATTCGACTGGCAGGACTGGGGACGCCTGGACGCCCTTGAAGTATTGAATTATTGTAAATGGCAATACCCCATCGACGATAACCGTGTGTATCTCGTCGGGCATTCGATGGGTGGGCATGGGGCGTGGCACATCGGCACAACTCACGCCGACCAATTCGCCGCGGTGGTACCGAGCGCCGGATGGGCATCGTTCCAGTTGTACATCCCATGGTTCCTCCGGAGCGACGAGATGTTCGCCGACCCCGATTTGAAGAGGATTATCGATGCGTGCAATTCGCCCGACAGAACAGAGCTGCTTCTGCCGAATCTTCGCAACACCCCTGTGCTCGCGGTTCATGGCTCTGAGGATGACAATGTGCCGCCCACTCACGCGCGGCTCTTGACCGGAATGCTCGAGCGCATGGGTTACCAGGCGGCGTACTGGGAAGAACCCGGACAGGGGCATTGGTGGGATGAAACACCGGATATCCCCGGGGCGGATTGCGTCGATGCCGAGAGGATAATAAATTTCCTGAAGAATAATGTGAGGGATGAATTCCCACAGCACGTGACGTTTGTTTCATATGACCTGGGGAATAACAGCGGCAGTTATTGGGTGAGCGTCTCCGAAGCGTTAAGACCAATGGGCAAGATACAGGTCGATGCGGAAATAAACGCCGGATCATCGATCACGGCGACGACATATAACGTGAAGCGGCTGTCCTTCGACCTTAGTCACATGTCATCCGTTAAGCTTCCGGCGCAAATAATCATCGACGGGCAGGAAGTGGCGATGCCCCATATGATTGACACCGCGGTAACCCTCATCCGGGGCGACAAGGGATGGTATGTCACGAATTACATCCCGACCGGGAGGATGAAGCGCGACAATTGCCGTGGGCCGATCAAGCGAGCATATTATCAGCCTTTCGTCATCGTCGTGGGCACCACGGGCACGAAAGAGCAGAACGACCTGAACATGGAGCTCGCCCGCGACCTTGCGCAGAGATGGTGGTACCGGGCGAACGGGCATGTTTTAATAGTGACGGATACCGATGCCATGGTCGGTTCGAAATGGTGGGGATACAACTACATTCTCATCGGTGGGCCATCGAGCAATTCTTACAGTGAAGCGGCGAGCAGCTATCTGCCGATACAAATGTCCGATAGTGGAGTATGGCTCGGCGATGAATTCATTCCCGGGAAAGACCTCGCCGTCAAATTTATATTTCCGGAGCCGCTTCTCGGGCAGAGGCTGATACTGTGTAACTGGGGAACATCCGTCGAAGGCATGCGTCTTGCGGCGGGACTTACATGCCTTTACTCCGGGAGCGGGCTGCCGGATTTTCTGGTATTCGATAAAGACGTGAAGCTGATGGGCATGGCCGGCGTCAAGGCGGCGGGATTTTTCGATAATGATTGGAAATTGGATGCGGATTTGTATTATCTGTGCAGGAACTGAACGCAGGAGGATTATCAATGACACACGGACACTATCTTGACAAACCACTCATGCCCGCACCGGAAGTGGAAGGCACGAAACTCGCGGGACTCCGATGGCTCACCGACAAGGACACAGCCGAATTCTTCTACATGCGGCATGTCATCGTCGAGGAAGGCGGAAGCATCGGGCTGCACGACCATCCATACGAGCACCAGATATTTGTCATAAATGGAAAAGGGAGATGCGTAATCGAAGGGAATGAGCTGATTCTCACCGAGGGATGCTTCGGGCTTGTCCCGGGCGGCGTGGCGCACAGTTTCGAGAATGTCGGCGACGGCTCCCTCGAATTCATCTGCTGCATCAACCGCGTCGACGATGATTAACTAATTACACGGATATGTCTGTTTCATTCCTTCCGCCGCGAGTGTCCGTGCATCGTCCATGTAGACCCATACGACGGTGTCATCGCGCGATGCTTCCCTGAGTTTCTCGATGGTTTCCCGCGTCTGAATGCCCCCATGAATCACCTCGACCGAGACGCCGCCGAGTTCATCGCCAAAACGGTCGAGAAGCATCTCGGGAAGTCCCCAATCGAAGACCAGCGCCCCGAGGTATGTCTGCGGCGCGTTGAACACGAGAAGCCTTTTGCGTTTTACCCCCCACTCCCCGTTGAACTGCTCAACAAGCTCAGTGGATGATGCTTTAACGCTGTCCACGATATGTCCCGCTTCAGTCCACGCGGAATTATTCTGCAGCAGGCAGAGGAACAGCATGGCGATGTAAAAAACCGCCACAAGCGAGCGCAGACGAAATTTACCGACTGCTCTCCCGACGGGCACGATGCATTTAGCGATTATCAGCGAAAAGAATATGGATGGAGTGTACAGAAAGCGCGTGTTCCTGAGGCAGTCCTCGAGCATGCCCATGTGCGCCGTCGGTATCGAGCAGATGACGACCGCCGCCGCGAGGACAATCATTCCCCCGCGGCTTCGTGCGTCCTTGAATAACAGGAGAGGCGACAACAGCAGTCCGGTCATGACGACATTCCAGGCAACGCCCAGCGGGCTGAACAGCAGCCGGTTCACAGGGAGCAGCAGCAGTTTGAACGGTTGGATGAAAAGCTGGTAAATAAAGGTCCAGAAATGGAAACCATCCTCGCGCGGGATGTACGGCCCACCGCCGAATCCGTGGAGAATCACAACGCGCGCGATGAGAACGGCGGTGAGCGAAATGAAATACGGCATCACGCGGCGGAAGATACCGGCGAATTTCACCGGGCGGCCGTCATTTTCAGCGAGGGGATATATTTCCGTCAGGAGGATTACCAGCGGGAAAACATAGGCAACTTCCTTGGCGAGGCATGCGAACAGGAACAGGATTATCGAGCATGAACGCAATCGCCGCGCTCCGGGCTGAGAGGGTTCGCGGCCGATGAGGTGGAAATATAACGACCACGCAAGGAGCGCTCCGCACATGACATCGAAACGTCCCGCCACCCATGTCACCGCCTCGGGATGCGCCGGATGCAGCGCGAATATCAACCCCGCGACGAGCGCCGGCCACCTGTTCCGGAAGAGCCGCATCGCTATCATCGCCACGCCAATGACTGCTACCGCATGCAGCAATACATTTTCGAGGTGATAACCCATCTCCCATCCGCCGAACATGAACGAATCGAGCTTAAAGGATATCCATACGAGCGGACGGAAGAATATCCCCACCGAGCCGACCTCGGCAAGTTTGAAATTCCTTACGGCGTGGTATATCTGGAAGTCATCGGCATGAAACCCGGACGAGAGGATCGGGAAATATCCCGCGATGCATGCCGTCACCAGGACCAATGAAACCCACGGAGGCAATGATTCCGTGCCGACTCGCTCTCGCGACATTGGCAACACCTTCTTATCGGTCGATTAACCTCCGGGGAGCTTGTTGTTAATTAGACGCTCGAAGTGCCTTTTTCGTTGGCTCCCCGGGCATCTGGCAGGATTGAAAATGCTATAATCACCGCCGATATGACCGAGGGCAAAAACAGGCTGCACGTCTACACGGGCGATGGCAAGGGCAAGACAAGCATTGCCGTCGGTATGGCCGTGCGCGCCGCCGGGGCGGGGATGAATGTCGCGTTCATCCAGTTCGACAAGGGCTACGACGGTGGTGAGGATATCTACAACGAGCGCAAGGTGCTTCGCGGGCTCGACCAGGTCTATTTATTCGCATCGGGACTCAGCAGGATGAATGAGGACGGCTCGTTCCGCATGGGGGTCACCGACAACGACCGCGTCGAGGCGAAGGTCGGCATAGAGAAAGCGATTGCGGTCATCGCGGACGGGAAGTACGAGATGGTCATACTCGATGAAGCCATCACGGCCGCGGGATACGGCCTCGTCGATAAAGACGCGGTGATGGACATCGTCAACGAATGGAACGATGC
>CAZSPL010000234.1:0-5449 GCA_964608735.1 uncultured Planctomycetota bacterium
TGCCCTGCGTATTGGTCACCACGGTATGGTAGTGATACTGCGCGGGAGGGGTCGGCCCGGGGAACGATTCGCCGATAAGCCCGCCGGAATAAATCCCGGCGACGGCATCGTTGTGATTATCGTTCGGGTCGGTATCCGATTCCCAGTTCGAACTTTCGCCGTATGCCGCCCCGGTCGGCGGCTCATCGGGATCGGTCCACCACCATTGAAGCTGTACGCCCGATTCCGCCGGGGTCACCTGCGCGGTGATGTTGTTGACATAGGGCGTGATATTCGTATATGCGTCGTAGTCAGCCGACGGATTGGTGATCATTACCGTACCGGCGGCAGGCGGGTCATGATCGATGACATCCACCCACGCGAGCTGATATGCCTTGAGGTGGTTGCTCGAAGTGTGGTTGACATCGGTGGCGATAATCAAAACGGGATACGAACCCGGTTGCGCGCCAAGGACGTTGCTGAAATCGACACTCCATGTTCCCTGGTCGCCGAGCCCGGACTGCTTGGTCATCGCCAGCGTCGAGGCGACCAGCGCGGGCGCCCTTACTTCGACCGAGTCCACCGTAGCATGCCCCTGCCAGTCGAAGACATCGGCGGTAAGCGTGATGTTGTTCTGGCCGTTCTGCCAGAGGTCGCCGTCGTCGTATGCATCAATCTTGTATGCTTCCTCGCAATTCGCGGTCACCGGGAAATAATCGCCGTCGGGCCAGTCCCAGCTCGCATCGACCGCGTAGTCGAATACCCACCCGGTCTGGGTGAAGTCGAAATCCATCCATATGGCACTGTTCGTGCCGGCGGGGAACCGGCGTCGCGCCGTGGCGATGTTATATGCCTTGTACGGATTGAGGTTTCCCTGTATCAGCGAATTGTCCCAAAGGTCGGTCCACCCGTCGGGATCGTCGAGCACGCCGTAGCTGAGGTTGAGGTTGCCGAACGCGAGGGTCGATTCGAGTATCGGCACCGCGCGCACATCGAAACCGTCGAGGAACGGGTCATTGAACGGATGCGTGATGCGCACGAGTATCCGCACTTCATCGCCCGGGTAAAAATATATCTGGTCGAACCACAGGCAGGTATGACAGGGCGACTGCTCGAGGAAGTAGCGTATTTCCACGTGGAATTCTACATCGCGCTTCGGGATTATCTCGAACGTCTGCGTTTCCGGGTCGAGGCGCACTTCCCAGTAGCCGATAAGATATCGGTTCGATGCCGCGGCCTGTTCGCGCACCTGGGCCTGCTCCGGCGCATCGGGCGCGACCGGTGTCCCGCCGGAGGAACATCCCATGACGACGAACAGGGACACGAGGGCGATGATGATTGAAAAAGTCAGAGAGCGAATCATCATGATGCACCTCCCATCGCGATGCCGGGTTCATCGAACCATTGATGGAAAGTTTCCTCATCGACCGTACCTTCGGCCTTGACGGACTCGCGCAGCCGCTCGATCGCGAGCAATGCCGTTTCAAAGCCCGCATCCCAATCGCGCAGAACTTCCCCCACCCGTATGTCGGTGTCCCCCGCACTGAGAGTTATAGCGAAGACCTCCCAGTCGCCAAAGCTTTCATCGATATCCGGGAACCCCGCTTCGCTGAGGATCCCGGTGATGTTCTCGAAAGATTCCGGGCCGATATCGGCGACCCAGTATGCGTCATAGTCCCCCTGCTCCATCGCATACATCGACTGTTCGTATGGATTGAGCTTTCCCTTTTCCATCAGCTTTGCGTTCAGCCCGTCGAAGAGCGGCGAATCGTGGACATGCCGCTCGACGCGGGCGAGGCCGTCGGCGCGGATTTCCACGCGCTCGTCGATGCCGTAGACCCAGAGGTAGTCGAGGATGACCGATGCGTCCCGGGGGCTCGCGGCTTCGATAGCCGAGTAGATATCCGGTTCGGCGCGGGCATCGGGGCTGAATGCGGGAAGGCTGAATACAATAATGGCGAGGATGAATAGAGAAAGGCGCATGTTGAAACCTCCCGTAAGGGCTGTTGTAATACATTCCCATACCCGATACAGGGGGTCGGTCTCTAAGGATACGGTTCGGAGAATTTTCCCTGCTGTTTTACCGCGCGCGACTCCTGGCTGGTTGAGTGGGTATTCCACGCGCCGGGCGCAATCCATCCGTAATCGACAGTTTCATTTTATCCCTCAATCACGAATGACGCAAGGGCTGAATGAAAATGCCGGCAAGATGCGCGGCTGTATCACATTTGATGGTATCATCATGCCAGAACATCAACACTGGACATGCAATGTACTCCGGCAGCAGCTTGTACGGGATTCTGTGTTTCATCCTCATCGCCCTCGCCTTGTACGGGACGGGGCTGCGGTTGTCGCGTCTTCTCGGGTTTGAATCGCACACCCTTCCCGGGCGGCTCGCGGTCGCTTTCGGAGCGGGCGCGGCGATATATATCATCCTTATACAAGTCGTTGGAAGACTGTCGCTTCTGAATGGCTATGTACTCTGGGGCTTGATACTGCTGGGATTGGTGTTCGGCGGACGCGCGCTCATGCAAGCCGCACGGGACATCCGCCTCTCATTCGCCGACGTGAAAAGGCTTGGCGCGATTCAACTCATAATCGCGATGATAATCGTCATCTACCTCGCGGCGTTTTTCATCGCGGCCCTCGCGCCGATGATTGCGCTTCGCATGCCAGAGAACGCCGACGAGCCGCGGATCGCGTTCTTCGCCCGGACATCCCGCCCGATGATGGAGAACGATGCCGATGCATTCCACTACGCGCAGCCCGCGCGCTACCTGAGGGCCGGAAAGAGAATCGACATCCCCGACAGCCCGTTCTCGACATACCCGCTGGCCTATGAATCACTCGTGCTTCTTTCGATGGGAACGGGGGGCGAGGTCGCCGCCAACCTGCTCAACTGGCTGTTTGCGGTGAACATCCTGATGCTGTTCATGGATATCGGCGCGAAGCATAAATCGTCCGAAGCGGCGCTGACGATGGGCATCCTGCTCATCGGCATCGATTCGTTCCACAAGCTGATACTCCCCGGCTACATCGACCTGAGCCTTGTGTTCTACGCCGTCGGCGCGTTCCAGGCGTTGCACGAATACCTCACCGACCCGAAACCGGGGCATGCCATCCGTACGGGGCTGTTCCTCGGATTGCTCATCGCGACAAAATATAACGGCCTGCTCTTGTGGGCATACATATGCGCGATACTTCTCATCAAGGCGCTTGCATCGCGGAAACGGGCGCTGATCCTCGGGCATCTCGGGCTGGTGCTCATAGTGTCGGGAATACTCGCGCTGCCGTTCGAGGGCGTGAATGCGATACGATACGGCAACCCGACATACCCTTTCTTGAACGAGTTCTTCAACGGCAGGCCCGCACCGATGGCCGACGATATCGACACATGGACTACGGAGCGCCCCGACGAGCCGACGTTAGCCGGAGCATTGGGCTATCTTCCGGCGCTATGCTTCAATACACGCGTATACAATTACTTCTCCCCGGCATTCATACTCCTGCCGGTTATCCTCATCATCTTTTTGAGGCGGAGGGAGATAGCCATCCCATCAGGATATGCGGTCATTCAGATAATATTCGGCTACATCCTGATGCCGACGCAGGATCGCTATCTTCTACCGGCGGTCGGCGCGATCATATATGTCATAGGGCTCGCCGTCGCGTCGATTCGCGGGCAATCCATCCGGCGCATTGCACTCGCCATACTCGCCATACCGTTTCTGCTCCAGGTGATTCACCCGGTCGAGGAAGCCGCGCGACGTTTCCCCGTCGCCCTTGGATTCGAAAACCGGAAGGAGTTCATCACGTCGAACGACCGTTTCTTCGAGCTCGTATTCGAATTGAACGAGACGGCGCGGGAAGACGAAACCGTGTGGTTCGTCGCGAGGAAAGGATACCGGCTCGACAGGAATTATGTGTACTGGTTCAAGCATGTTCCCGACCATTGGGAGAGGAATACGCGGCAGTACTGGGAGATACTTTCCGACAACGACATCGCGTGGATACTCGTGAGCGGCACGCCGGACAGGCCGCCGGATTACAATTACATCGAACTGATGGGGGGAATCGACGCGGCTATTTTCGCGATGAAGAAAGCCGTCGCGAAGGGAAGCATCGACTGGATGGAAATCAAATGGGAAGCCGACAGGCGTAATGTGCCGCACGATATAGTGAAGGGCTTCGCGAGGGCGATCGGGCTCGAAGAGAAGGATGATTCCACGTGGGAGTTCAATGTCGAGTCGTATGAAAAGATGTCGATGAAGTGGCCCAACTTCGAACTCTACGCCGCGATAGTGTCGGCATTGCCGAAGATGGCGGAAGAGGGTTATGTCAAACTTCAGATGGACAACGGCACGGGGCGGCTCTATAAGGTCATCGTCGATCCCGGGCGCAAGAAAAGCAAGCCGCCTTCCTGATGCTCAGAATTCCTCGAAGCGGTCTTTGTCGGCTTTGCATATCGGGCATTTGCCGGGAGGATTCTCCATTGCGCAAAGGTATCCGCAGACCTTGCATCGCCAGACCTTACGCGCGGCACCCGGCAGCCCGCCCGGCTTCATTCCCGCAGCGTTCGCCGCATCCTCTCTCGCCTTAGCTGCTTTGCGCTCATCTTCGGTGGGACGTCGCTCCGGTATCGAGCCGATTTTCTTCTTGCCGGAGACGACATCGGCGCCGACATAGAGCGCGCAGTAGCATGTGTCGTATTCGGCGAGGTCGGGGTCGCGGTAGTCGCAGGGGCAGATGATGTCGAGGTCGTCGGCGCGTCGGCCGGTCGCGAGCCTGCACGGGCATGCGCCGTAGCCGTAGCGCTCGATATTCGCCACGAGCCCTTCGCAGAGCATCGTAACGAGGTCGGCGTCGGGATTGAGATTGTAGCCGCCGTCCTTCGCTTCGCGATCGAGCTTCTCATGCAACTGCCGGACTTTATCCGCCGCGGCACCAGCTTTTTTATCACCCGGCGCTGCATCGGGAGTTTTGTCAACCGGTGTATCGGGTATCATCCGAATGCCTCCTCGAATTCCTTCACCTGGTAGCCCTGGATGACCTTCTCGCCGTCGTTGATGACTACGAGCGGGAACGACTGGCGCTCGGCGTATTTTTTCATTTCGGCCTTGAGCGACTCCAGCTCGTCGCCGGTTGTCTGGTCGACGTAGTAAAGCTCGTACTTGACGTTGTGCTCGTCGAGCCACTCCTTAGTGCGGCGGCACCACCCGCAGGTGCTCAATCCGAAAAAGGCGACTTTCTTTTCTCCGTTCGACATAAGGAACTCCTCTCGATAATCGTTCTTAAGTAGCAAGAGGGGATATTGTAGCAGAAGATGAGGGCCTGTGCGCAACCGCTGGCTGTGGCCATGAAGCAGGCAATGGCATGGTAAAGATATACGTGGAGGCTGCGGTCAGGAAGGGGGATTACAAACCATTCTTTTTAATCCACGCAAGCAGTTTGTCATAAAGTTGCCCGGCGA
>CAZSPL010000235.1:0-5391 GCA_964608735.1 uncultured Planctomycetota bacterium
GGGCATGGGCAAGCTCGCGGACTCGCTTGTCCGTGGCGCCAGGTCAGTTGTTAAACCAGGTGGGCCATTAGTATTATTGATATGCTGAGTGGACGGAGTACATTATGAGCAGCCCGATGTACACAAATATCTGGTTCCTACCCGGATGGTTGTTCTTCATTATCATCTTCGTGGTCGCCGTCGGTATGTTCGCCTACGCGGTCAGCCGCAGGATCAGGGTTGTGATGCTGGGCGGCCCGGAGAACCGTTTCGACCAGCCGGGGCGACGTTTCCTCGCCCTGTTCGAACGTGTAATCGGCCAGACAAAAGTGCTGCGCGAAAGCTACACCGGCATACTGCACGTGATGATCTTCTACGGCTTTGTCGTACTCATCATCGGCAATTTCTTCCTTTTCGCAGAGGCGTTCTGGCCCAACATCGGGGGAGTACTCGACGCATGGTGGATTCACGGCGTTATTCAATCGCTCGTGGAACTGTTTATCGTGTTCGTCTACATCGGCGTGATAATGGCAGCGTATCGCCGTTTCTTCATCAAACCCGACAGGCTCGACTGGAGCCCCGACGCCAATTTCATACTGCTGCTCATCTTCCTCATCGTCACATTCGCGCTGCTCATCGACATCTTCAAATTCGCCGCGACCGATTCACCGCTGGAAAAATGGGCCTTTCTCGGCGGACCCATCGGCAACCTGTTCTCAGGGGCCAACCCGGCCGCGTTGCAGCACGGGTTCATCTTCTCGTTCTGGGCGCATACGATACTGATGTTTGTATTTCTCGTCTACCTCCCCTACTCAAAACACATGCATCTCTTCATATGCCCATTTAACGAATATTTCCAGAAACTCACTCCAAGGGGAGTGCCGTCATATATCGACATCGACAACGCCGAGGAGTTCGGCTGCGAACGTATCGAGCAATACAACTGGAAACAACTCCTCGACCTGATATGCTGCGTCGAATGCGGACGTTGCCAGGAGGGCTGCCCCGCGTGGAACAGCGAGAAGCCGTTGTCGCCGAAGAAGGTCGTCATCGGTATGCGAGATTATATGTTCTCCCTCACCAACACACTTCTTAAAAATGGTAAAACCCCCGATGACGCAACTCCGCTCGTCGGCGAAACAATAAAGGAAGATGTCATCTGGACCTGCACGACCTGCGGCTACTGCGAGGAGCATTGCCCGTTCGACATCGAGCATATCGAGAAGCTTCACGAGATGCGCCGCTACGGCGTCCTGATGGCGAACATGTACCCGCAGGAATTGAACAAGCTCTTTAAGAACCTCGAAGTGCACGGCAACCCGTGGGAGATAAACTGGCAGAAACGCGCCGATTGGACTGCGGGCCTCGATGTGCCGCTTGCATCGGAGAAGGGGGAGTTCGAATATCTCTACTGGGTCGGATGCATGGGGGCGCTCGACGACAGCGGCAAGAAGATAAGCAAAGCGATGGTTTCGCTGTTAAAGAAAGCCGGGGTCGATTACGCCATACTCGGTAACGAGGAAAAATGCACCGGCGACTCGGCGCGACGTATCGGCAACGAGATGCTCTTCCAGGTGCTCGCCGAAATGAATATCGAGACGATGAAGGCATACGGTGTGAAGAAAATCGTCACCCACTGCCCGCATTGTTATCATACATTGAAACATGAATACCCGCGATTCGGTGGGGAGTATGAAGTCATCCATCACACCGATTTCCTGCTCGACCTTGTGAAGCAGGGCAAGCTGAAGATAAAGGGGAAGGCATCGAACGGCAAGGCGACATTCCATGATTCATGCTACCTCGGGCGGTACAACAAGATATACGAGCAGCCGCGCGAGTTGATGCGGATGGCCGGGGTGGATATCGTCGAGATGGAGAAGCATCACGACAAGAGCTTCTGCTGCGGCGCGGGCGGCGGCGGCATGTGGTGGGAAGAGACGATAGGGAATCGGATAAACGTGATGCGCTCGCAGCAGGCGGTGGATACCGGGGCGAAGGAAGTCATCTCGGCGTGCCCGTTCTGCTCGGTGATGCTTCGCGACGGCATCGCCGACCTGGGTAAGGCCGAGGAATTTTCGGCATATGACATAGCTGAAGTGCTGGACGGGATTACGTAGAGAATAAACATAGCCTGGGAATGCGCATATGCGGGCGATACGCCCCACCACAACACGACAAACAACCGGGTAGCGCGTATCTATTCGCACTCTTGTGCGACGGCGGCAGCCGCGATGCGCGCTCGACGAAATGACCGATACGCGCTACCCGGATATATATGATTTATCACCAGACCGTGGACGCATAAGGGACGCATGCATATAAAAAGCCCGCGACATCGGGGCGTCACGGGCTGAGAGAACATTTAAATACGATTACTTTATCTTCGATAGATACTCCGGCTTTACATCATACCGCCGCCTGAGGCGTTCTCCATTTCGGACATCATCTCTTTCTTGAACTTCTTGCTCATCATCTCCCATAAATCTATGCCCTTGAGCATGATGGGACCGACGCCCGAGATCATATCCATCGTGGTAACAACTTCGCCGCCTTCGTAATAGCTGTATGCCGAGATCCTGCCGAGCCTCGGTTCGGCATCTACCATCTCCATCAGTTCCTTGATCTTGCCGTAGAGCTCGACGGATTCCTCATCGCCAGCGAATTCCGCGTCGAGTTGCGCGGTAATCTCATCTTTGTTCGGAAGGTAGAACTGGCCTTTCAGTGCGTCGAGATCGGCCATGGAATAGCAGTTGTACTTGGCGGGGGCATCCTTGGCGGGCCTGTCGGGTATGTAGTAAAACGGGATGTTCGAGATGGTCTCGAGGTCGCCCATGAAGATGGCGTCTTTAAACTCCGCCCATGCGATGGCTGTCTCGGCGCTCTCAACGTAGTATATGGTGAGCCCATCCACGTCTTTCGTCTGGATTGACGATGAGAAGTCGATGTCATCCGCGGTCATCCCCATCATCATTCCCACCCCGGAAGCCATGATGAATTCCTTGAGGATATCCGGTGCTTTCTCCGCGAATCCGGGCTGTTCGAGGCTGGATGCGAGTATCCAGCGGAACGGTACGGTCTGGGCGGGCTCATGGGCATCCATTATCCTCTCGAAACCGATGAAGGCGGGATTGGTATAGAATGCGAGCACCATTTCCTGACCGATGTAGCTGAACATTTTTTCCTTAATGGTGATCCCTATGCCCTTGACCATCTGTTTCATCATGCCCCAGCTCATGGCAATCTGTTCGGCATCCCCTCCGCTCGCCTTGAGTATGTCGAGAATTTTCTCCCCCTCGGTTGTCCAGTCAAATATGGTGTTCACACCGCCGGAGAGATTTCCGGCTGCTATCATGACCAGGATATCTTCCCGATTGAAATTCTTGGCCAGGTTCGAGTCCACCGGCGCGACTTTCATCAACGCGGCGGAGAGGGAGTCGGCGGCACCGGTGAATTCGACGACCGAGCGGATGTTTATCTTCTCATCCTTCTCTGTCGCCTCGATGCTCTTCTTCTTCCATGAGGTAATGCCGATGGCGCCGTCAACAGAGTCGAATATTGCTTTGTCTTCGGGGTTGTCGGCCATTTCCTCGGGCTTGAAGCCCATGGTCCAGTATTCGGGATCGAGTATTCGCTCATACTGCGGGGCGGCATTGCCCTCGAGCTTCTGTCCCGGCTCGGGCGCACCACCCTTACCCTCGCATCCCGCCATGAGGCTGAATGCCATCACGAGCACAACAGCCAGCCATAGATTCCGGTGTATCATCGTCATCTCCTTTGCAATAGTTCCGCATTTAAAAGATGGGTCAATCTTAAATCAGGGCCGGATTTAATGCAAGATGTGGAAAAGCAGGGACAGGCACCTGTTTCGCTCGATTCATTACGGGTTATCGGATATTTTCGCGCGAAACAGGTGAATGTCCTTACTTTTTCCGAAATAGTTGACTGTGGGGCTGTTGAAAAAACATGTTTTATACGTTCGGGTAGCGCGTATCTATCTCCCGCTTTGCGGGAGTTCCGAGCGCAGCGAGGAATGATGCGCGCATCACGGCTACGCCGTCGCACAAGAGTGCGAATAGATACGCGCTACCCGGCTGTTTTAACAACTTCACCACGCCTACTCTTTCCGCGATTGACAAAGCACCACGGCACTCGTATAAATATAAACGTGAGCGCGGACACACAGGACAACCGGTTCCCGAACATCCCGGCGGGCACGCTGCTCCTCAAGGGCGCGAAGCTCGTCGACGCCGCCGCGAAACGCAACGGCCCCGGCGACATCCTCATCGAGAAGGGAATCATCACCGCCGTCGGGAAGAACATCGCCCCCCCGGCGAAGGGCGCGCGAACCGTGGAGCTCAAGGGGAAGACCGTATGCCCGGCGTTCTGCGACGCGCATGTGCATCTTCGCACGCCCGGTCAGGAAGACAGGGAGACCATCGTCACCGGATGCCGTGCCGCGGCGCGGGGCGGGGTCACGACGATGCTCACGATGCCGAACACCGACCCGGTAGTGGACGATCCCGCGAAGACGGCGTCGGTCCTGAAACGCTACGCGGATGAAGGTTTCCTCGAAATATTCATCGCCCCGGCGATATCGATCAACATCGAAGGGAAATCCCCCGGCGACTGGCGCGGGATGCTTGACGCGGGCGCGAGAGCGTTCACGGACGACGGCAAGTGGGTTCGCGACCGGGACATCATGCGCGACGCGCTGGCGTTCGGCGGCCGCAACAATGTACCGATCCTCAGCCACGCCGAGGACGCGAGCCTGCACAAAGGCGGATGCGTCAACCGGGGATATGCATCGCGCTATTTCCGGGTGCCGGGGATACCGGAAGCATCGGAAGTTGAAGCCGTGAAGCGCGACATCGAGCTTTGCCGCCAGTCCGGCGGAAGGCTGCATATACAGCACGTTTCAACGCAAGGCGCGATCGAACTTATCCGCGCGGCGAAGAAGGATGGGCTTCGCGTGACATGCGAGGCGACGCCGCATCACCTGCTGCTCGCTGAAGATGCGCTGGCGCGGCTCGGTACGATGGGGAAAATGAATCCGCCGCTTCGAAGCGAGCGCGACCGCCGGGCGTTGATCGACGCGCTCGCCGACGGCACCATCGACATCATCGCCACCGACCACGCGCCGCATACTAAAGCCGGGAAGGAGCTCGGCATGCGGGAGGCGCCGTTCGGAGTGACCGGGCTCGAGACGATGTTCGCGTCGCTGCATGACAAGCTGGTCAGGGGGTCGGTGCTCGGTCTTCCCGAGCTGATAAGCCTGATTACGCATAAGCCACGAAGCCTTTTCGGTTTCGAGCCGGTGAGTCTGAAGGAAGGCTCGCGCGCCGATGTGGTGGTAATCGATACGGACAAGCTGTGGGGCGTGGAAGAGCGTGGGTTCGCGAGCAAGGGTAA
>CAZSPL010000236.1:0-5378 GCA_964608735.1 uncultured Planctomycetota bacterium
GCCGGATCGGCGATGAACTGCCACATTCCCCATAGATTGTGGCTTGTGGCCGAAACAGCGGCTCCATCCAGCGCAGCCGGTGATGTCGCATCAAGGCTTCCCTGGCTCGAACAGCCGATAGTGAGAACCATGACCGCGAGCACCATGATGAATCCGGCAATACTTCCTTTTTTCCTCATCGTATATCCTCCATTGACACTGCTTCCCTAAGTATTTGGATGCGGAGTTCATTATAAATGTAAAAGCCCCCATAGAAGGGGGCTGTGAATTTCGTCATTCCGAAAGGGCTAATAGACCAGGATCCCGATGTCATCGAAACTCGTACCCGCATTGGTAATCGCGGTACCGCCCGCCGAGTTGCCGCATGCCCATGCGAATGCCGCCCGCGCATCGGTCTTGTTGAATACATCGGGGAGCGCGAAGCGGCTGTATGTCCACTGGATATCCTGATATGCTGGCACCTGTATCCCGTGCCCCTCATCGTTGGTCTCATCGACATTGGTATAGTTATCCTGTGCGTACATCGAAAAGCCCTGTATATGAGGGACGTTGTAATCAAGGCCGTCGAGAAACTGGCCTGACGGCCAGAACGGATTGCTGGGGCCGTCGGCGACCTCGTTCGTCACGCCGACGATGGTACCGCAGTGGTTGCCATCCCACCATGGCCACATGTTGTTCAGGCGGATGTAGAAATCGGCGATGCAGGTCTCCGCGCCATCGGGCAGCGGCAGCACCGGGGTGGCAAACAGTGTCGCGGAGCCGGTCCAGTATGTGCCGGGGGTACCGGCGGGGTTGTTCTGGAGGCCGCCCTCATCCCAGCAGAAGGAACCGTTCTGCGCGGTCATCTCAAGCGGCGCGAATTCGTTGAAAAGCGACTGTGGAAGGTAGCTCGGGTTGTACATTATCGGGAACGCGCATGTTTCCCACACACAATTGGTGTTGACATTGTCCTCGGCGTTTTCGAGGATCGCATAGGCCTCAACCGAAGTATCCGAAACCTCGCTGGTACCGACGAGGCCGACGATTTTGTACTGGTATGCCTCGTTGCCCTCGACGTCGCTGTCGACGTAGTAGCTCTCGGATACCGGGCTCGCTGGAAGCAGCGCCCAGTCATCGCCGGTGTCGAACGGGTCCTGGCGGTAGATATTAAATCCAGATATTCCGGCCGTGTCATCCCAGTCAAGCTCGATGCCGGTAATCATATTTGTGCCGTTGCGGACGACATCGAGCACGAGATTGTAATCAACCGGGATATCCGTGTTCACGTTGGTTTTGTAGATGAAATAAGCCGTGACTGGTTCGCCGGGGAGCAGCCCGCCATAGCCGGTTTCATCGGATGCCACCGAGATGAGCACATCAATTTCGCCGGTCGTGACCGGGTATGCATCGGTGGCAAGGACGTTGAACACGGCGTAGCCTTCGCCAACCGAATCAGGCACTGACGATGTCGCCGGGTCGAATGTGCCCGGTGATTCGATGGTCACTTCATTCGATTCCGCGCCCTGCCAGTCGAACACGGTTATCTCGAGACCGAGACTGCCTCCACCCGGATGCAGGCTGTTCGCGGTTTCATTGACTTCTATTCGATATGCTTCGGGACGGTTCGCGGCGGGAGGGAAATCGCCGGGCACCTCATAAGGCGGGTCGCCCTGGGGGAACGCCCACGATGCATCGACCGCGTAGTTGAAAATCAGCCCTTCATTGCTGAATTCTATGGTGTAATGACGGACATTCTTCTGCCCGGCTGAGAACAGGCCGCGGCTTTCAACGGTGACCGCATCGACCGGTTCATCCGGGTCTTCGAGGACATCGGCGAAATATTTATATCCGTTGAGCGTGCAATTGTAGTCGGCGAATGAATCGGGCGCGCCGAGCAGGCCGTCGGTGTAACCGAAAATCGTGCCGTTGTTGACCGGGAATTCCGCTGGATTCCACCACCGCGTGTAACCGTCGGGATTCATCAGGCGCGTATCGCCATCGCCGGCCATGCGAAGCGCGGGGTCGGAGAACCCGGTCACCGAGCCGTTTGTGATGAGAATGCCGCATACATCGAATCCGGAGAATTCGGTCAGGCCGAGGAACGGATGCCGCAGGCCGATGTCGGCATCAATCGTATTGCCGTTGATGTGAAGCGTTTCGAGGCTGAGATAAACGAGCGCCGGTGGTTCGAGGAACGGAAGGGCGTTCAGGTGGAGGTTGCCGCTTCGCAGTTGAACGATGTCGAGCGACTGCGTCGCCGGATCAACCTGGAACTGCCACAGGCCCCACGTATAGTGGGATGATTCCGCGTTCACGGCCTTTTCAGGCGCTGGCGGAGCGACAGGATTGCCACTGCCGTTTGAGCATCCCACGGCCGCGAAGAACATCACGATGAGTAAAGCTGAAATCAGCACCTTCTTCAGAAGACGCATATGGAACACCTCTTAATATTTGTCTAAACCTAATATATTTGATGCCGAAGCAACGGTCAATAGGACGCTTCGGAAGGGAAACTTGTTCGAATAAAAACCTGGCGATTTTGAGGTATTTTGCTCTTTTGGCTACAGCGGGCTTTTAAGGCAGGCGTTGCTGCCCTGATAAGCCCTCCCCTGAACCTGCTATCATGATTGTTGTCTTAACTTCTGGAACCGGGACGTCAATCTGCCTTTCATGGTGCGGTCAAAAATGATTAAATATGAACCAGGATAGTTTGTTATAGGCGCGGTCGGCACCTTGACAATACCGATCTGGCCATACAAGTTTATGGCGGTTGCCATAGCGGTTACACTAATATTAGTGATTATAGTGTATCGGTATACTCGCTCAACAAGCTATATTGTGATAGCCGTTTTAGCCACAGTAACCGGAGCAACGGCGCCGTTGATTGCCGACAAAATGCTGGTTATCGGCACTTCCGCGGTCTGGGCCGTCATAATACTGTCTTTATTGCTCGGTTTCGGGCTGAGTTTATTGGTTGAAGCAATTGTTTTGTATAAATTGCACATAAATTGTAAAGTAATAGGCCCTGTACTAATAAAAGCCAATATGCTCTCGTACATATTTCTATTATTGGTTGCTCCTTTTGTGTGGCAGAATCCAGTTGAGCAAATTATTTCGTATAATTCTACAGCAGTTAGAGACTTGATCGTGGATGGTTATCCGAGCGAGGCGATAAGAGCTGTAGAATGGCAGGGAATGACTACTGCTCAAATATTGGGAATATCGTTTTCAATATATAAAAGAATAAATCATAATCAAATATCTAAGAGCGTTGTCGAACAGGCAAATGGGGTGTTTAGAATAATGCAAAGTGGGGGCTTTCCCGGTCGTACGGAAGCGTGGAATTATAATGTTTATGGAAATATAAGGCGGTACTGCGAAATAGTCCTGACAAAGCCTTACATCGACGAAACTGACAAAGAGCAGCTTGAATGGATCATACAGGCGACTGGAATATGGCCGAGACTAATTAGATCAGCGATTAATGAATCGGTAGAGAATTTCAGAGAAGCTGCGGAGGAGCTTATAGAATTAGAAATGCAGGTTTTTCAGAAGAAGGATGATTACACACATTATTCTATATTATACATAAGTAATATACCTGATAATTATAAAATATCAGACGTGATGGTCCTCGAGATTGCGGCTTTTCTGGAAGAACAAGATATGAAATAATATCCGTTTTCTGATAAATCAAGCAGAGATGATTAAATATTAAAATGTCAGCCCTAAACCACCAAAAGCTGTTGTGTCGTTAGGCTGCGAAGAGTAACGAATTATTAATAACTACCAATCCCCACACACAAAACGCTGGAGGTTGCCAAGGTCCTGGGGAGTGGCGATCAAATCGTGCTGCGCATAGGGCGAGATGATGATCTGCGACGGCAACCCCTGGTACGCCCCAACCGCGTCGCTGAGATATGAATCCATCGTGGTGAGCTCCCAATCGAGCCGCACAAGCTCATGCCGATACATACCCCCCTCCTGCAACTGCGCGCTCGCGACGATGCGGCAATATTCCGCGAGGCTGTGGTCGATTTCGATATCCAGTCGCCGTGCGTATTTCACATCGGTATGCGCCGTCGCTACCACAATCCCGGAGAACACATCGTCGCGGCTGTCGATGAATACAGGCGGCGAGACGCTTATATCGTAAACCGCGAGATTATGCGCGCTGCCGGAGACGCATCCGAGCACGAACGCCATCCGGTCTTCGAAATCGATCGCGATATCGCCGAACTGCCATGTGCCCGACGACGGCGGGTATTCGGAATTGATGATGAGAGTGTCGCTGTTGACCTGCATATAATACGGGTCGCCCGCGAGATATGACAGGTGCCTCAGCGCGGCGGACGTGCCGTTCAGGGTGACGAACCAGATATCGCCGTTGTAATCGAAATCGAGGCAGATGACATTCCCGACGCCGGTGTTGAATGTCGTGAGCAGGTTGCCGTCGACATCGAATATATCAATCTGATCGTTCCCCGAGGAGCCGGGGTCGGCGAGCGCGATGCGCCCCGAAAATGAGCAGCAGTCGACCGAATGGTGGAAATTATTCTCCGACCAGGTGACATATTCCACCGCTTCGCCTATCGACGCGCCGGTGATGGTGACCGCCGAGAATTTATCCCAACTTGTTTGCACAAGCGCCTTCCCGGCATACGGGCCGTACTCGATAAGCCCCATGTCGCCGAGGAATACGCCGGACTGAAGCTGTACGCCGGTTATCGGGTATTCGGTATCGAAAACGTGCACTTCCTCGCCGCATTGCTCCGCAACCGTTTCTTCCACATCGACCATGTATTGAAAATAGGTTCCCTGCTGTTCGCCGGGAAGGATGCCGCCGTAGCCGGTCGGGGTCTGCGATTCAGCGGATATCCAGAGGAGGATGTCATCGGTCGACGTTATGTTGTCCGGCATCATTTCGATTTCGTATGTCGAGAATCCCGCGCCGCCGCCGGTCGGGACAGCCGATGATGCATCGGTGAGCTCGCCGTTTGCCGAATACCCACCGATGATATTCGCATCTGCATCGAACCAGTCGTAAACGTCTATCACAAGGTCGAGGAGTCCCGATGATTCGCCGGTGGAGACATCATACGCGAGTGAATTCTCGAGCTCGTGCACCTCGATGCGGTACGGCTCGGGCTGATTCGCGCCGGAGCTGAAATCATCGGGGATGTCGTACGGCGGGTCGCCGACGGGGAACATCCACGATGCATCGACAGCGTAATTGAATATCAGCCCCGATGGCGTGTAGTCAATCACATATTGCCGAACATTTTTCTGTCCCGCGGAGAATACGCCCCTGTCGGAAGCATCGATACTGCTCAACTCGTCATCCGGGTCGTCGAGGCTGTCGCAGAAATATTTATAACCGTTCAATGTCGCCGTGAAAT
>CAZSPL010000237.1:0-5299 GCA_964608735.1 uncultured Planctomycetota bacterium
AACGCAGTTCGCGAATCCACTTTTCTTTGATTTCATCTACCTCGATGTGGTGGATGAAGAGTGAGTAGTGTCTACGGAATTCAAAGCCCGGGCTACAACGCCCGGGCTTTTTTTCTACGTCCTCTTCACCAGCTCTTCGAACATATTCGGGATGATCAGGTTCCACTGCTTCTCGAGGCGTCCCATCCCCTTGGGGATAGAGCGGTCGAGGTAGTATATCGTCTCCTGCGCCGTCGCTACCTGCTTGAGTTTGGTAAGCACTTCCTGGTCGACTTCCCAGTGCCCCTGCAGGTAATCGAGGGTGAATCCGACCTTCACCATCAGCGAGCGCTTGCCGATCTTGTCGAGGTACTCCATCAACAGCGGGTAGTTGATGAACCCCAGATGGTAAAGGCTGCGGAACGCCCCCACTATCCCGCCGGACAAATCGAAACGGTTGACCACGTCGATGAGAGTACGCTCCTGGTCGCTCACATACACCTTCAGCCCCTTGTACTCCTGCTCCTTGTATCCGAAGAAATGCTTGGTCACGAGGCAGTAGTAATCAAGCCCCTCGAAATTGAAACGCCTGAACCGCTGCCTGCTGGTGATGACGATGCGCGGGTGGTATGACGGCACTATCCCCTGCACGTAGAGCGCGGTCGTATGGCTGAAGAAATAGTCCTTCGCGAGCAGGCGTCCCACCAGCAGCCCGTCCGGGACATATTTCTTCTCCCTGAATTCAAAGGGGATGATGGTGTAGAGCCCCGCCTTGATCTTCCGGGCGTAGTTGTTCTTCATGAGATAATGCACGGCGTTACGCGCCTGCTGCGGGTCCGGATAGTCGCCCTTTATCTCATCGAGGGTGAAAATCCTCTGTTCGTAGAACTGCTTATACAGTTTCGGAACCATTTCGCCTCCTGCGACGCGGCCGCCATTGTCCACAAGTTATCCACATGCTTGCTGGATAACTGAGACTACGGAAACATCCCGTCATTCCTGAAATCGCCGCGACTTTTCCACTCAGGAATGGTTATCGACTCATTATCCGTCCCATATCCGTTTATCCACGCGGCTTGCGGAGTTATCCACAATGCCGGTGCCTTGTATCAGCGAATCGAACAAACGACTTCCTCGAAAAGCCGCATGGATTAAAGGCACTACGAACTTCCCTGTTATCAACAACATGTGCACTTCTCTGTTGCAAGTCCGTATGCGCGAATACTGCTGGTTCTCCCGGATATTTTTGACTTATCCACAAATGACTGTAAATACCTATATTTTGTTTTTATTCGAAAAAAGTTCAATCATTCTTAAACAGTCCATCACCAAGCATATCATTTTCCGTTACTTATTGCAATATAGCTATAAATAAATTTTTCCTCTTGATGTCAAATCTCGCGTTTTTCATTACAAAGAAAAATGTTCTGCCTGTCGCCGGTGGGTAAAATTGACCGTTTCAAGGGCAGAAAATCTGGAAAAATCCGCACGACGGTTGAAAGGGCCGGTTATATCTGGTATATTCAGCTTCCCCTTAGGGACGGCAGCGGCAAGGATTCCCCCTGGGATGGGATTGATTGATGAATAAACCTCGCAGGGAGCCCCTCAAAGCCGGTTGATCTGCCAAAATTGTTGAACGGCCAGCAGTTGGAGCCGCCAGGAGGGTCCAATTAAACGACTTTCCACAGTTTTTCCACAGCCTTTGTGGAGAACATAGGAGTTTCCGCGCCCGATGGACAGGGACCTGGATAAAATTTGGCAGAATGCCTTGAATCATATAAGGGAAGAAGTACCCCCGCCTGTAGTAGAATCAATCCTCCGCTACACCAGCTTGCGAATTGAGGGTGACTGCGCGGTCATCGGGTTCCCATCCGACTACATGATCAACCTCCTCACGCACCAGGTGAAATGTATCGTAGCCGAAACCCTCGAGGAAGAACTCGGCCGGAAGATCGAGCTCAGGCTTGCCGTCGATGAATCGCTGACCATCGAGCCGAAAGAGGAAGATTCCGGGGAGTTCCTGAGCGAGCGCGTGCTGAAAGCGGGATACAGGATAGTCGACGAAGTCAAGCCGCGGGTGAAGAAAGCGGCGCCCGACCCGATGCAGGGACGGCTTTTCGACCCCCATGCCGACCCGCTGAATCCGCGCTATGCGTTCGAGCATTTCGTGCGCGGCCAGCATAACGACTTGAGCTACGCCGCCGCGATAGCGGTAAGCCAGGACCCCGGGAAGGCATACAACCCGCTGTTCATCTATGCCGGCTCCGGACTCGGAAAGACCCACTTGATGCACGCCATAGGACATCGCGCCCGGCAGTTGCACGAAGGCCTGCGCATATGCTATGTCACCGCCGAGGACTTCACCTATGAGCTCGTCGACAGCATACAGCACCCCGAACGCATGCCGGCATTCCGCAACAAGTACCGCGGGGTCGACCTGCTGCTCGTCGACGACATCCAGTTCCTTATCCGCAAGACCCAGACACTCGAAACATTTTTCCATACATTCAACGCGCTCTATGAAAAGGGGCGCCAGATCGTAATCACCTGCGACCGTCCCCCGCGCGACCTGCAGGAGATGGAAGACCGGCTCATATCCCGCTTCTCATGGGGATTGACGACCGATATACAACCGCCCGACTATGAGACCCGGCATGCCATCATCCGTAAAAAATGCGAGGAGAACCACTTCCAGATTCCCGATGTCATCCTGCAGTTCATCGCCGAGCACGTGACAACGAACGTCCGCGACCTCGAGGGATGCCTGAAGAAAGTCGCGGCATATTCGCAATTCAACTCCAACCCCCTTACCCTCGATGACGCGAAGAGGCTGCTCGGCGACCTCATAAAACGCCCGGCCGGACAGGGGCCGAAGATGGACGACATCATCAAAGCCGTATGCGCGCATTTCTCCATCAGCGAAGCGAACCTCATCGGGACATCGCGGAAGGCCTGCTATGTCACTCCGCGCCAGACCACTATCTGGCTGATGCGCGAGCTGACCCAGGTAAGCCTGATGGATATCGGCGACAGGGTGGGCGGACGCGACCACTCGACGGTGCTTCACAGCATACAGCGATGCCAGCATCGGCAGGCCGAAGACCCCAACTACGCATCGGATGTAAGCCGCTTGAAAATCAAACTCACCGGTATTGAAGATTAACTCACCAAGATAGAAGATCAGCTATCAAGGATAGAAGATTAATCTTGTGGTATATAAAACAACACTTTCCGGGTGGCACGGTCTGCGCGAGCTCTGCGAGCGCTGACCGTGGGACATGTAGCTTGGTGAAACCATGGCTGTCGAGCTTATCGTAAACGCCGATGATTTCGGCCTCGCCCCCTCAATAAGCGCCGGGATTATCGACGCGCATCGGAACGGGATCGTCACATCGTGCAACCTGCTCGTGAATGCCGTAACTCCCGCTGAACTCACACTGCTCAACGATGCGCCGCGACTCGGGATAGGCATTCACATCAATCTTACAAGGGGCATGCCGGTATCTGAAAGTAGTCTTGGGAATCTCGTCGATGAGCGCGGCGCATTCATCATAAGCCATCGCGACGGGTTCGATGATGTCGACGAGGAACATATCCGCGCCGAAATCCGCGCCCAGGTCGAAGCGGGCCTTTCATACGGGCTCGCGAATATCGACCATATCGATTCCCATCACCATGCCCAGCGTGACCGACACGTGTTCGATGCGATGAAGGATATCGCGTTGCGCAAGGGGCTCGCGTGCAGGGCGTCGGATGAATGGATGGTGCCGCTGCTTCGCGATGCCGGCGTGTTGTGCAACGATTATTTCGTCGGGGATTTTTTCGGCGATGCCGCTATCGGAATCGAGAATCTTACTGGTATAATCGGGGGGCTGCCCGATGGCGTCACCGAGCTGATGTGCCACCCGGGATATTTGGCGCGCGAAACGAATATCGAATCGGGATATTTAACGCCGCGGCCGGTTGAATTGGCGACGCTGACCGACCCGTCGGTGAGAAAAGCGATTGAAAAGCGCGGGATTCGGCTTCGAAGATTTTCGGATTTAATGAGATGATATAATAGTAGCGGGTTTACTTTATAATGATTTATATGAAAAGATTAGATGATTTGCGTTAATATTAGGGCTCTCGCCCGGCGATACCGTTGATACTGGCAGGCACTATCAATATAATGCGAATAAATGTAGTTAATTATGTGAACCGTGAATAAATCAAAAAGTGCTCAAGCTTGTTGCAATAATCGGGATTGTCATCTTCATGGCTTCGGTTCCGGAGCCGGAAGACCTCACCCTCGAACCGCTGCGCCCGCATCCCGCTACCCAGCCGGAGGACCTTACACTCGATAGCGGAAGCGTCGACGATTTCATGGGACAATCCGCTCTTGACATCACCACAATACCCCCCGGCGCGATGGTCTATCTCGACGGCGAGCGGTTCGGCATCACTCCAATCGAGAACAAGGGCGCGGCATACGGCGACCACTACCTGTCGCTGAGAATGGATGGATATCTCCCATACGAGAAGGATATTCACATTTCGGGCGACGGCGCGGCGCTGGTGCTCCCGATGGTCGAAGCGCCCGCCGGGTATAAGGAGACACTCAGGAAGGCGGAATCGAATGCGCGGGCGTCGTTCGATCTCGATACCGCGGAATTCCGGCGATGGCTTCATCTTGAGGAGCGGCATGTATCGGACCTGGTCGAGTTCGCCGACTCGTTTACGCGGCTCGGGGAGTCCTGTGAGGATGCCGGGCTCGATTACGACGCGTTGCGATGCCGGAATAAAGCCGCGGGCTTCTACATGTTGCTGGAGCTCGCATCGGGAACGAACTACTTCGCGGATACCGAGGATGCATCGCGCAGGCTGTTCGCCGATCAACGGCAGGCGATTTCCGAGAACGAGCGGGCGATAATGCGGCTTATATTGCGCTTCGAGGACTGCTTCAACTCGCTGGATGAACATACGCGCGCGGTCGCCGCCCACGCTTTGCGGCATACATACTCGTCGTTAGAGGGTTCCGGGAAAGCGATGGAGATACTCAAACTGGCCGGGGAGATCGAATTCGACGGGTTCGTAAGCCTCGTGATTACAGAGGCGATGGAGCAGATTGAATTCGTACCGATGGAAACGGATTGATATTCCATTCGGGGCCTGTCCCTCTACGGGGCCTGTCCCTAATTCAAAACATCCTGCGACTTAATGTGTCTAATCTATCGAGGTATAAGGAAATGCGTGGGAATGTTCTGCTTACAGTCGCGGTCAAGTTATGCTCCCTGTTATGCATCGCATGGTGCATTGTGCTTTGCGTCGGGTGTTCCGG
>CAZSPL010000238.1:0-5221 GCA_964608735.1 uncultured Planctomycetota bacterium
CGGTGTCCCCTCCCTTCCGCCTTCGCTGCGCTTCATCGGACAGGTACGGTCGGGGCTCGGGGCTTTGGCGCCATCACTTCAACGGAAGCATCTGCTGAGACGAGGGGGAAGATAGGCCGGGGAGGGTTTCCGCGAAGTAGTCGGCGTAGCTGCGCACCGCGAGGTCGTCGAATGACAGGTCCTTTATCGAATCGACGAACAGCATCGCGGCCTGGGCGTTGGTGAGGAGGGGTACGCCGAGGTCGGCGGCTTTGCGTCGAATCAGGTAATCGTTGTCCAGCTCGTACGATTCGAGGTTCTTCGGGATGTTGATGATGAGGTCGACCCATCCCTCGGCGATGGCGGTTATCGCGTTGGGCGGCTCCTCATCGGGCCATCCGAGCGGCATGACATCGATGCCGTGCCCCTGGTAAAAGCGCGCCGTCGCCGGGGTGCCGAAAAGCTGCAGGTTCATCGCGCTGAGTTTCTTCACGGTGGGTAGCAGCTCGACCTTGGTATGAATCGGCCCGGTGGATAGGAACACCCCTTTTTTCGGCACGGCATAACCCACGCTGAACATCGCCTTCAGGAACGCTTCGGGCACCGAGTCGCCGATGCATCCGACTTCGCCGGTCGACGCCATCTCCACGCCGAGCACCGGGTCGGCACCGGTCAGCCGCGTGAAGCTGAACATCGGCGCCTTGATGCCGAGGTGGTTTAGATCGAACAGGCTCCGCTCCGCCTTCTCCACCGGGATACCCACGATCGCCCTCGTCGCGAGCGAAATCATATCGAGCCCGAGCACCTTGGATACGAAGGGGAAACTTCGCGACGCCCGCAGGTTGCATTCGATGACCTGGATGCGGTTGTCCTTCGCGAGGAATTGGATATTGAACGGGCCGGTGATGTTCAGCCCGTGGGCGATGCGCCGGGTGATGCGCTTTATGCGGCGGATGGTCTCGACATAGATTTTCTGCGCGGGAAACAGGATGGTGGCGTCGCCTGAATGCACACCCGCGTGTTCGATATGTTCGCTTATAGCGTAGGCGAGGATCTCGCCGTGCGATGCGACCGCGTCGATCTCGATCTCCTTCGCGTCGGTGACGAATTTTGAGATGACGACCGGCGCGTCGGGAGAGACTTCCGCCGCCATGCCGAGATAATGTTCGAGGTCGTCGGCGCGGTATGCCACATTCATCGCGGCCCCGGAGAGGACATAGGACGGGCGCACGAGCACCGGGTAGCCGACCTCGCGCGCGAAATGTTTCGCTTCATCGACCGAAGTGAGTTCTTCCCACGGGGGCTGATCGACATTTATCTCGTCGAGCAATGCGGAAAATTTACTCCGGTCTTCTGCGCGGTCGATGGATTCGGGCTGCGTGCCGAGCACCATCGCGCCCGCGATATGGAGGCGCATCGCGAGCTTGTTGGGAATCTGCCCGCCCATCGAGATGACGAGCCCGAGCGGTTTCTCTTTATCATATATATCCAGCACCCGCTCGAGGCTCAGCTCCTCGAAATAAAGCCGGTCGCAGACATCGTAATCGGTCGACACCGTCTCCGGGTTGTGGTTGATGAGTATCGTGGTGAAGCCGATATCGTTGAGCGTTTCGAGGGTGCGTACGCAGCACCAGTCGAATTCCACCGACGAGCCGATACGATAGGCGCCGCTTCCGAGTACAGCCACCGATTTTTTTTCATCGAAGTCGATGTCATCCTCTTCGGCGCTGTATGTCAGGTAGAGGTAGTTCGTAGTCGCCGGGAATTCCGCCGCGACCGAATCTATCTGTTTGACATAGGGCTGAATCCCCCTTGCGATGCGGTTTGCGCGCATCAGCAGGACTTTCTCATCCATCGTGCCGGGATGTTCATTCATGCATGCGCGCGCGAGTTGGAAATCGGAGAATCCCATGCGCTTTGCATGCAGCAGGAGGTCATCGGGAAGATTCGCGTCGTCGTATTTCCCAAGTTCGTTATGGCAATGGACGATGTCGAGCAGTTTGTGCAGGAACCACGGATCGATGCCGGTGAGTTCATTGATATGTTCGACGGACATGCCGCCTTCGAGCGCGGCGGCGATGGCGAGTATGCGTTTGTCGGTGGGATGCGCGAGCAATTCATCGATGCGTTCATCCGGTACGGCGTGGCGATTGCCCACGAGGCCGTGCATCCCGGCGCCGACCATGCGCAGGGCTTTCTGCAATGCTTCCTCGAAGCATCGCCCGACGGCCATCACTTCGCCGACCGATTTCATCGAGCTTCCGATTTCGCCGGACACGCCGTGGAATTTCGCGAGGTCCCACTTGGGCATTTTGACGACGATATAATCCAGCGCCGGTTCGAAATTCGCGGTGGTAGTGCCGGTGAGCCGGTTGATGATGTTGGGCATCGTCTTGCCGATGCCGATTTTCGCGGCGACCCACGCGAGGGGATAACCGGTCGCCTTGCTCGCGAGCGCCGATGAGCGCGACAGCCGCGCGTTGACTTCGATTACGAGAAATTCATCGCTGTGAGGGTCGAGGGCATATTGTATGTTGCATTCGCCGACGATACCGAGATGCCGCACCGTACGTATGGCCGTTTCGCGCAGGCGGTGGTAGTCGGAGTTGCTCAGCGTCTGCGACGGCGCGACCACGAGCGACTCGCCGGTGTGTATGCCCATGGGATCGAAATTTTCCATGTTGCATACGGTGACGCAGTTATCCGCGGAGTCGCGCATCACCTCGTATTCGAGCTCCTTCCATCCGCGAAGCGAGCGCTCGATCAGAAGTTGCGGCGAGAGTTTGAACGCGCGGGCGGCGACGTCGCGAAGCTGCCTCTCGTCATCGACGATGGCGCTTCCGAGGCCGCCGAGTGCATACGCGGCGCGAAGGATAACCGGGTAGCCGATTTTTCGCGCGGCATCGATGGAGCTTTCGATATCGCGCGTCGCGATGCTTTCCGGCACTTTCACGCCTATCTCGGCGAGTTTTTCGACGAACAGCTCGCGGTCCTCGGTGGCGCGTATCGTGTCGATGGGCGTGCCGAGGACGCGCACCCGGAATTTGCCGAGGGTGCCGTTGTCGCATAATTCGAGGCCGCAGTTGAGGGCGGTCTGTCCGCCGAATGAAAGGAGGATGCCGTCGGGACGTTCTTTTTCAATCACCCGCGCGACGAAATCGGCGCGCACAGGCAGAAGGTAGAGCGCGTCGGCGAGCCCGTGCGATGTCTGTATCGTCGCGATGTTCGGATTGACGAGTATCGTGCGGATACCTTCCTCTTTCAGCGCCTTGATGGCCTGGGAGCCGGAGTAGTCGAATTCGCCCGCCTGCCCGATGGAGAGCGCGCCGGAGCCGAGTATCAGCACCGATTTCAGCATCGCACCTCCCTCGCGGCCGATTCGCGCACCTGGTCGACGAACCGCTTGAAAAGATACTCGGTATCGACCGGCCCGCATTTCGCCTCGGGATGAAACTGCACCGCGCTGAACGGTTTCGATTCGTGGCGCAACCCTTCGAACGTGCCGTCGTTGGCATTGGTGAACCATGTTTTCCATTCGGTCGGCATGGAAGCGGCATCGACCGCGAAGCCGTGATTCTGGCTGGTGATGTAGCATCGCCCGGTATCGGTATCGGTGCATGGCTGGTTCTGTCCGCGATGCCCGAATTTCAGTTTGTATGTCGCACCGCCCGCGGCGAGGGCGAGCACCTGGGTACCGAGGCAGATGCCGAATATGGGTCGGGCATCATCGAGGGCGCTGCGTACATGCGAAATCACCGCGCCGGCGTTTTCGGGATCGCCCGGCCCGTTCGAGATGAACAAGCCGTCGTAGTCGATCGATGTGAAATCATAACCGGCGGGGACGACGGTGAGCTTCGCGCCGAGCTTGAGGAATTCGCGGATGATGTTGTTCTTGATGCCGCAGTCGACAGCGACGATGTGGATATCGCCGTCGCCGTATACATCGACCTGCCTGCGCGTGACATCGCCGACGAGGTCGGTTTCGTTCGGGTCGATGAATCCGATGGAGCCCGCGTCGAATCCGTCGGGGACGATGATCCCCGGCATCACGCCGTGGCATCGTATGTGTTTCGTAAGCGCGCGCGTGTCGATGCCTGTGATGCCCGGCACGCCCTGGCTTTTCAGCCAGCCGGAGAGTGACGAGACCGCGTCGTGGTGGGAATAGTATTCGCTGACGTCGGCGGTTACGAGCGCGGCGATTTGAATGCGGTCGGATTCGAAATGCAGCGGGATGCCGTGGGAGTCGCGCGCGTCCGACGGCACGCCGTAGTTGCCGATGAGCGGATATGTGAGGGTGAGTATCTGCCCGGCGTAGGATGCATCGGTGAGCGACTCGGGATAGCCGACCATCCCGGTATTAAAAACAACTTCCCCCGCGCGGGGGGAAATTTCACCGAAGGCGTATCCGTGAAATGAACGCCCGTCCTTGAGTATTAAGCGGCATCCTTGCCGTTGAGGGTCGTAGCGCATCCGTCTCCCATTCGGGCCCTCGGGGCCAAGTGACGGTAGCGCATAAGGGGGAGGGTGTCAAGGGGGAATTTCAAAGCATGGTTTCGGGACAGGGGTGTCACGAAACATCGGAATGAACCAATGCAGTGCCTTTATTCCGCCAACTCTATATAATCCTTTTCTTTAAGCTCTATTATCGCGTCTTTAATGAGTTTCTCTGAAAACTTGGGTTTTATTTCACCGACAATACGCGCAATTTCTCTTAATGGAAGGACTTGCCCATGCCTCTTGTGATCATTTGCAACATATACAATCGTCGCGCGAAGCTCTAAATCCTTTGCTGACAATTCTCCAAATTGACTGATAAGGTAACCGAGTGCACTGGAGACATCTTTACGTTTGAACAGGCTTGCGCCTTTCTCCCTGATGAAATCTTCGTTCTTCCCCGGCTCAATCTGATAACCACCAAAGCCGGTAACCATCGGTTTCACCTTAACACCGTTCAATGCTTCCACTTGGTCGAGGTCAATCAGCAACTGGCTGCAGAAGGGGCCATAGGTATACAAATCGAAGGAATAGCCAAAGTTCAGTCCGAAAGACTCCTGCAGAAGAAAAACAAGCTTCTGAAGCATGGTCTTTCCGAACTGAGTATTGCTTTTACTCAACCGATTGGCTAATTCGGTGATGAGAGCATATCTTTCCCAAGGGATTTCAAGCTCGGTCATTTCTTTCTCTCCCTGGCAGTTCTGATTTTCGCAACCTTTTCGGAAGCTGAATCCTTATTATGCGCCGC
>CAZSPL010000239.1:0-5207 GCA_964608735.1 uncultured Planctomycetota bacterium
GCGGTCGGATTCTTGAGGGTGACTTTTATGTCATATGTCCAGATGGATGCCTCAAAGCCTTCGATGAATATGCCGATGCAGTCGTCGCATTCGGGGGGAAGCAGATAGCCGGTGACGTCGTAATGCGCGGGCAAGCTACGTGACGGGATAACAGCCACGTTGCCGGCGGCGGGGTCGAAGCTTATGTCCCAGATTCCCCAGATTGTATGTGAAGAAGCGGATTCGCGCTCCATCGGCGCTATCTTCGGGATATCCGGGGACACCCCCGCATCAATCGAGTCGTGGGAACACCCCGTCGCAATGACGGCGCACAGTACGCTCAGAAACAATATTTTCCAGCGCATATCAATTCCCTCCCTTGGCGGAGATCAATCGTGCCGTATTTGCACTTATACGGTTAGACACATGAAATCTACCATGGTTTGGAAAAAGACCATTGCGGATTAAAAAACCTTAGCCGGTTCGGAAGCATCGTTACCATTCGCCGTTGGACAGGAATTTTATGAGATAACAATCCGACGAGCCGTTGCCGTAATGAATATCGGTTCCCGGGCCGGGGTCGAAATCGACGCTTGTGCTCATGTATATGCCGGTGGTAAAAATATCGTTCGAATTGTTGATGGTCGCTGCATGGCCGTAATCAATGCTATCCCCGCCCCATGTGTTCGCCCACTGGAACACGCCCGAAGAATCGAGTTCCAACAGGTAGATATCGAAATCGCCCGATGAAACATGAGTATCATTTCCCGGACCGGGATCGAAATCGACCTCATGCTCGAACGCCCCGGTGATTAAGACATTACCCCCGCCCGCGCATATTCCGTATGTCCATTCATAGTCGGCACCGCCCCACGATTCCACCCACAAGAATGAGCCATCCGTGTCGAGCTTCACCACGAACGAATCGGCGGAGCCGGTGGATGAACGTTCGGCCACCCCGGGGCCGGGATCGAAATCGACCGTATCCCAGAACATGCCGGAGAAGTAAATATTTCCTGAATCATCGACAGCCGCGCCGTAGCTCATCGCATCCGCGCTGTCATCATCGGGGTAGGTTACGGCCCAGATGTATTCGCCGGAGGACGAATATTTGCTTAGAAACGCGCCCCAATTAACGCTGCGTGCGTCGACATCGGGGCCGGGGTCGAAATCGACGGTATCGCCGAAGGTACCGGCGACATAGATATTGTCGCTTCCGTCGACCCCTACGCTGTAACCGGATTCCTTGGGGCTTCCATAGTCGCTATAGATTCCCGAACCTCCCCATGTTCTCGCCCATTGGAAATTGCCGTCGGGGTCGATTTTGCTCAGATAGATATCCGAGTATCCGTTGGATGTGTGGTTATCTTCTCCCGGGCCGGGATCGAGGTCGGCTGTTTCGGCGAAGTGCCCGGTTACATAGACATATCCAAGGCTGTCGGTAGCTAAGTCCGAATTCTGGAAATACTCGACTTGAGCGCTGTCTTCGGGTCCCCATGTATCAGCCCAATAGAACGCTCCGGTCGTGTCGAATTTCATCAGGAAGCTTCCCCAATTCGAGCCGGGCGGGGATCTCAAATCCTGGCCGGGGCCGGGATCGAAGTCGTTTGCCATTGCAAATGCCCCGACAACATAAATTGCGCCCGATTCGGCAACATCTAATTGCGATGAGGGGCAGAATCCGCCCCAGTTTCTTACCCATTGGAATTCACCAGCGGAATTGAATTTACTCAGATAGGCATCGCCGTCGGAGGCGGGATCATGTATTTCGGTTCCGGGACCGGGGTCGAAATCGGTGACCCCCGTACATGTGCCCGTAACGTAGATATTTCCATCGGCATCGGAAGCAATGCCCATGCTGCTGTCAAGGCTATCGCTTCCCCAGGTCAACGCATAGCCGCCGGGGATGGATGTGTCGGTTACCACGATTGTCACGTATTGATATAAGGTATTAATTCCGGCGTTGGGGGATGTCGCGCTAATCAGAGCGCTGTATTCTCCCGCCGAAGCGCCGTTGTTGTTGGTAATGGTTGTTCCCCATGTATTGCCGGACAGATGGGTCAACGCGGTTGAATCATCGCCGGTGATTTCCGTAGCGGAGATGGTCACGGAATCGACATCATCCTGCCAATCCAGCACATCGACGGATACATCTGCCTGAGCTGCGGTTTCGTTCGATAAAAGATCCTGGTTGAAATTCTCTATCGAATACGGTTCATTGCAATTGCCCGGCCACGATGCATCGACGGCATAAACAATCGCGGCCCATTGAGGAGGGGATGGGACTTTGATGAGATAATTCTCGGTATATTCCGCTGAAGGGAGGAATGAATGAGTGCTATCGGTCTTCGCGAACGCCTTGAACGGGTTTATATTCAGGCCCCCGGGGATATCCCAGGTTCCGGTCCAGGAGTCGGCGTTGGCGAGCTGATGGCCCGCCGCGTTGGTGTAGAGGATGCCGCGGACATCGCGTCCGGTCACCTGCGTTGGATTTCGCATGGTTATGTCGGCATCCAGAATATGCGCGACCGGGTCAAATGAATTCACTTTGATTTCGATACAATCATCGCAAGCAGGGGGAAGGAGCCAATCGGTGATTTTGTAATGGGCCAGCAAATGCCTTGCCGGTACGGGTTCAAGCGACAAGTTTTCCGGGTTGAAGGAGAAATTCCAGATTCCCCATAGCTGTCTTCCCGGCGCTGACACGGTCGCGGCATCTCCGGGATACTGACTCGGCGCTGACACGGTCGGGTCGGCCCCGGAGCATCCATAGCCGAGCGCAAGCAGGAGTATTAAGAGCGATAGAAGAGCTCGTAATTTCATGATTCTCACCCCGTCAACATATTTAGAATGCCATCCCATGAGTCGGATATTATATTACATTATAACATGTTCCAGATGGATTGATAACCGCGTACGTCAGACCGGCTAATGTCGGGGCTTGTAGACATACCACGGGCGGATGGAGTGGAAGACCATGGATGCGTCGAGCTCATATGCCTCTCGAATCGCCTGCTCCATCTCGTCGGAAAAACGGTTATACCCCGCGAGGCGCATCGCAAGGTCATCCCCCCGGTCCTCGTGATTGGGATTGTTCACATCGAAGCGAAGCACGATAAGCGAGAATTTCCCGGCGCTGATATCATCGACGAACGGCCCCTCGTCCCACTTCCCGCGCTCGGCGAGGAGGGTCATTATATATGGCTCGAACAGCACCGGCTTGCCGGCGAGCACCTGGAACGATGCATCCTCGGAGATGACGTCGCCGGGAGTGTTTTCAATCAGTTTCACCAGTAATCTGCCCTGCTCGATATCCGGCGGCCCGACATGCATCACTTTGAATTCATCGCCGCGCATAACGCGAACCATTACGAGTTGACTTAGCAGAAGCACAACCATGAATGCGCCGGCCCAGGCGGTTCTTGATGATTGAGCGCGCGCGGAAGATATCCAATAGCCTATCGCGACGCCGGACAGCAGCAATGCGGCGGCGAACGGTTCGAGGAAATAGTTGCGGTCGGAGCCTTCATAGCCGTAAGTGAGAAGTGTCAGCGTGGCGAGGATGAAATAGAGCGGGATGGGGCTTTCGCGGAACGATGCCTTGCCACTGAAGAGGTGGAATACGGCGATGATGAGCACCGGCGCGGCATAGACGAGATAGATGTTGATCCCCGCCGCAAGCCGCTCAGTATAGAAAGCATTCGCGGTGTACTGAAAAGTGTGGCGATGCATCCCGCCGCCGGTGAGCAAATCAATGATGATATAAACAACCGCCCCGCCTGCAAGCGTCAACAGCAGATACCGGATGCCGGATTTTCGATCCGTCATAAGCTGATGGGCAATTACGGCGACAGGCGCGGCGAGCATGGATTGCTTGGTAAGGAACGCCGCGATGAAAAATGGGATGCACCAGAGTTTCCTTCGTTCGCTCCCGGCGATATATATGGCAAGGCCGCCAAGGACGAGGGCGATGGAGAATGCATCGACGCGCATCACCTGGCCCCATCGGAATACTGACGGAATCGCGACGAACATCATCCCGCATACGACGCTGTACAACTGGTTGCCTGTCAGGCGTAGGATGATGAACCCGATAAGCCAGCAGCAGGCGAGCGTGGCGATGATGCTCACCCATCGTCCCGGCGCAATCGACAGGCCGGTGATCTTCATCAGCAGGCCTGAAACCGCCGGGTAGAGGGGAGGGTAGTTGCATACGGTGTATGGGTATTCATCGATATCGCCGTAGATATTCTCGCCCTCGGCGATGCGTCGCGAATGCTCGAGCAGATATCCTTCACCGAAATCGAGCCCGAACGGGTAGGCGGCTGTGCCGAATGCGGAGATGGCGAACATCAATATGCCGGCGATGCATCCGGCGAGAAGTATGTATCCGATGGCTTTCAACGGGACGATTTTACCACGCAAAGGGTGTCGCGGCATCCGGCATCAGCTATCGAGGTTGATGAATTCGGAGTAGACGGGATATTCGTCGTCGAGAAGGGAGAATCCCCATTCCAGCAATTCCTGCGCCGCGGGCCACTGGCAGTTGCGCTCAGCTCCAAGCACCACCACGATAAGCTCATGCCCGTTGTAATCGGCGCTCGCGCAAAGGCAGTATCTCGCCGCGTCGGTGAAGCCGGTCTTGATGCCGGTGCAGAGCGGGTAGTCATCGAGCAGGCGGTTTGTCGATTCGAAGACGACATCGTGGCGAATCCCGAAATCCGGGAAGAAGACTTTTTTCGTGGAGACGGCCGTGCGAAAAAAGTCATACTGCATGGCGTAGCAAGCGAGTATCGAAAGGTCCTCGGCGCACGAGTAGTGGTTGTCGTCGGGCATTCCGGACGGATTCATGAAATGCGTCTCGTCCATGCCGAGTTCCGCGGCCTTGTCATTCATCATTTTCACGAAATCGGGGATGCTTCCGCCTATATGCTCCGCGATAGCGCGCGCGCCGTCGTTGCCGGAATTGACCAGCGTGGCCATGAGAAGCTTGCCGAACTCGATCTTCTCGCCGGCGGAGAGGCCCAGTCGATGCCCCCGAACGCTTGTCGCGGTGCGGCTTACGGTGACGATATCATCGAGGTTGCCGTTTTCGAGAGCGAGCACGGCGGTCATTATTTTAGTGATGCTCGCGGGCGGATGCCTGAGGTGTATGTTGTTCGCGAGGAGAATTTCGCCGGAGTCACGGTCCATGAGGAGATACGTCGGCAACTCATGATAGTACGGCG
>CAZSPL010000240.1:0-5189 GCA_964608735.1 uncultured Planctomycetota bacterium
CTCGGAATCAGCAGGCACACCATCATGCGCAAGCTCGAAATGTGGGGTATCAAGGGCGAAGAATTGTCCTGAACACGAGCCCGTTTTGAAATTATAGGTTACAATGTCCCGGCATGATTATTTCTCCAAGGAGGGGATAGAATGGAAGAGGATTATCTGAACCGTAAATGTATCGTGAAACTCGTCACCGGCGAGGAACTTCCCGATAACATCTGCTACTGGGGAAAATCCCCCCTCGGCGAAGAGCTCATATGGTTCGGCGTACCCAAGTCCGGGGAAGTGCTCGAGACGGAACTGGAGTTTCATGTGCCGAAATACACCATTGCGTCGATTATGTTCAAATAGCATCGGTAAACGACGGAAGGTGATTCCATTGAGAATAGGACGTCTTGCGATAATCGCGGTTTTCATCACGCTCTTGTGCACGATGCCGGGCTGTGGGAAAAGCGACAAGCCGCCTTTCAAGGTGCGGGAAGTCCAAATAGCCGGGGACTATGTCTCCGAGGGCTATGATATTTACAAGAACATAGCGTTTCCCGACAGATATTCAGCCGGCATTTCGCCCGACAAAGTGAACGCCTTGCTCGATTACTATGAGGAGAAATTCAAGGATCAGAAACGGGTCAAGGTGATGATATTCCGCGATGCCGCCGCCGCGGTGCAGGGGAATACCAGCCTGATAATAGGAGAGCTGGAAATGGTCAACGGCGAAGTTATCCTCAGGTCGGTTAATATAACTTGATCCCTCGGTCGATGTGTAATACCCCCCATATTTGTGAACTTGACGGCACGGGCCCGCGTCTTTCAGGTGTGAGATATGGCATCGTCATATCGGCTTCGCGCCGGATTAAAATACTGTTCATAGTGGCGTTGTTTATCCTAACGGCAATGGCCCCGGCATTCGCCGCCGACGAGGATTTCGACGCCGATTACGAGATGGCGTGGCACAATTACAACACCGGCCTGATCGATGAAGCCGTCGATATGTTCAAGAGCATGCAGAAGAAGTATCCCGGCAACAGCAAGCTCGATCTTACGCTCGGAACGATATATCTCGAACTCGGCGACTACGGGAAAGCGGGGGATGAATTGCGAAACGCCCTCCTGCACGACCCCGACGCCGCGACATCGATATGGGCGAACATACGCCTCGGCCACGTCCTTCTCAAGGACGGCGCTCTCGACGCCGCGGAACGCAATTACAGGGCAGGCATGTCTATTGCCATGACGTCCGTCTCCGGCGAACCGGATGCGCTGCTCGAAGCGGCGTACGGCCTTCAACGGGTGAAAGTCCAGCGCTTCCTCGAAGGCAGGTATAAATCGGGGCGCTATCTCGTTCACTATTTTCCATTCAGCGACACAAGTGAAGATGACCTCAAGTGGCTCGTATCGCGCCTCGAGGATGCATACCGCCTTATCAATGGACTTTTGCAGGTGAAGACCGATGTACGCGTCGATGTCTATCTCTATCCCAACCCGCAGTCGTTCCAGAACCTCTTCGCCAAGGACGCGCCTATCGTGTATCCCGAATATGGCGAGATACACGAAATAATCGACAAGGATTACGACTATATCGAGCCGATGTCGGCAATAGCCCTCTACTGGCTGCAGGAAGAAACCAACCGGCATGGTTCGGGCGATTTCATAAGTGATGCCATCCCGTTCGTCATCAGGGGGCAGGTTGGCGGAATAGATTTGAGTTCCTTTATCCTCGCGCTCCGCGAGAAGGGATATTTCGTGGATCTCAAGCTGCTGAGGCACGAGCATTATTTTCCCGCCATCGACAAGATGGTCCGCGGCCCCGAAGTGGCGAGTTTCATACAGTTCCTGCGCTCGCAATTCGGGGATATCGACATTCGGCAGTATCTCACGCAGCCGAACCTCGAAGCTTTATATGGCATGGATGTCGTCACCGCGCAGACGATGTGGCTCAAATGGGTAGAGGGAAAAGCGGCGGATGCCGTAGTCGACCAAGACCAGTTGGAGAATATCTTCTATTACATACACAAGTTCGACCTGGTGCAGATCGTTCCCGGCGAAGCCGAGGATGCTTTCAAGAAGGGGCTGGAACTAATCGGCGCGGGCGAAGAGGCGGCGGGTATACGCCAGATCGAACGGGCCATCGAAATAGTGCCCGATTTCGCGCTCGCCCACTATGCCCTCGGGCGGCTCGATTTCCAGAGGGATAATTTCGAACGCGCCGGGGCCCATTTCGAAACCGCACTCGAAAGTTTGACGAAGGGCGGGACGCCGTGGGGATGGGCGCACTACCTGCTGGGGCACATCGCAGAAGTACGCGAGGATTACGTGGGTGCGATAATGCATTACGAGCGTGCGCTGGAGGCGGATGTCCCCCTCGAAGTCAAGGTCGTGGCAGCGGAAAAACTCGGCACGCTGAGACGCGTAAACGAAATAGCTCCATCGCCGCAGGGGACATTCGAACATAATGATTTCAAGGATGCCGTGAACCTGTTCAGCTTCATCGACCTTGTTTTATTGAACGACCGTACCGACGAACTCGAACCATACTTCGCCACCGAGTTGAACGGGCCGATAGCTGGGGAGTTCATGCGCGAATATCAGAGCATGATAGCCCCGTTCGACAGGCCGATAGTAATGCACCAGGTTGTGGCGGCGGAATCGCTCGGCGATTTCGTGAAGGTGAAGGTGATACTCAAGCTCGAAGTGCCCGAAGCGGAGCAGGGGAAGATAACCGAGTTCGAGGAATATCTCCGCCTGCGCAAGGGCATCACACGATATTTCCTTTTGTTGAGAGGGAATGTCGGCCTTAAGATAGTCGACTTCATAGATCAGCCGTCGATTTCCGGCCACGCGAGAGTCCTCGAGGAAAGCGGCACTATCATCCCGGTGGATGGCACCGCGACGGGTAACTAATCCTGCTTCTCGGCCTGCTCTTCGATGGCGGCCTGAATCTTCTCCGCGTTTTCCTTCGTAACCCTGAGCTCGCTTTCCTCCGGCTCGACATCGGCGGCCGGGTCGTATTTCAGGTGCAGCATGCCCTTGAAATACCGCGCCGGGGTTTCCATGCCGCCGATACCTTCCATCGTGAACGCGAGCTTCATGACATTCTCTTCGGGATAATGGTTCCACACGCCGCGCTTTGTAAGCCAGACGGTTGTATCCCCGGGGCCGATCCTCATTTTCTGGGGCGCTTCGTCTTCCCAGCCATCAGCATAGAACGACCCGGCGAATTCATCGTTGACGGTGACGTTTACCTTCACAAGGTATTCATATTGATCGTCGGCGCTTACCGCGAAGTGAGTGAACTTGAGGTCTTCAAACGAGAACTCGCGCCCGCTGAGGCCCGCATCGAGCGGCATCGGGGGATAGATGACAACTCCGGATTCCTCTTCCGTGAGGGGACCTTCGACCTGCGCGACCGGCTCGGTTTTCTGCGGCGCGGGCGCGCGGGCGTCGCGGCATCCGGCGATGGCGGCGCATAGCACGATTATCAACGCGACTGCGAATAGATTTCTCGAAAATGACCTGAACATAATTTCCCTCCGCGGATGTAGACGCATTATCCGGCGATTTGGTTTATTCGGGCTTCGCTTTGAAATATTTGTTCAGCCCGCCGAGGATGCCCCATTGCCATATTATCAGCAGGTATTTCGCGATGGTCCGGGCGAATTTCATCTTCGACGCGCCGCCCTTCAGATCGTAGCGAAGCACCAGCCCCACCTCGTCCACCTTCGCGCCGATCTTGTGAAGCTTGATGAGAATCTCGGCCATGCAGACGAAATTCCGCTCGGTGACGAATTCATCTCCATACACCTTGCGCGCTTCCATCAATTTGGATACGCGGTACATCCGGTAGCCGCAGGTGTAATCGCGCGCGCCGGGTATGTGAAAAAATATCCGCAGTAAAAAGCTCGCTCCGCCCGAGAGAATCTTGCGTCCCCTCGACAGCCCGACCTCTTCGCCGTCGGGGTGGTATCGCGATGCTATCACCACATCGGCGCCGGAATTCAGCGCCTCGCGCATCTTCGGTATCAGCGTGGGGGAATGGGTGTTGTCGGCGTCCATCGCGACGGCGGCGTCATCGGGTGCTGCGTTGTCGGTGATGTAATACAACAGGGTTTTCATCGCGCGACCCAGCCCCTTGTTCTGCCCGTGGTCGAGTACAGTGAGGGGGAGCTTGGCGGTGAATGAGTTGGCGACGTCGAGGGTTGAATCGGTGGAGCCGTCGTTGACCACGACGATGCGCACCGGCTCGCTCGATTCGGCGATAAGTTTTTCGAGGGAGCCGAAGATTACCGGAAGGGCTTTCTCCTCGTTGTATGCGGGCAGCAGGACGTAGATCATCATTTCCCCGGGCGCATCGCGTCGGGCAAATTTAGCACATGGGAAGGGTGGTAACAAGGGCTGAATGGGCTATGATGTATCGGGACACCCTTGTCCCGATATTCCTTGGTTTCGGCACAAGAGCGTGCCGAAACATCAGGCAAAAATTATTGCCAAATCCTGACGACCTGGCTTGACATGCCTCATGTTTATACCCATAATTTCGCTATTCGATATAGGCAAATAAACAAGCAGAATGCCGATAGAGGGGTGCGATATGGATTTTTCTCAAAAGGCTTTGCTGAAGCGCCTGATTCAAATTATCTTGGTACTTTTCCTTGCTTTTAGCGGCTGCAAAATGAGTAAGGACACAGCGGGGCTGATTTCATCCAGCTTGGATAACAATCAACCACCTGCTAATCGGGGGCTGCAACACGTTTCACCGTACGTTGTCTTAACCTCCAAGACATACGAATTCAGCCCTTTGAAAGGCTTCCTTGAAAATGCCGGTCGCGAGTCTCAAGATTATGATCTTGTGGACTATTATGAGAATTCCTCGGTTGGTATTGACCTCGAATTTATAAGCTATGAGGTCGAGCAGGCCGAATCAATGGCATCCGGCATTATAACCTTCAGGATAAATGTGAGTACTACTGAGGCTATAGGCTTTCCATATTTCGCGGCTCCCGCACTTGCGTTCACATTCCATGACAAGGATGAAAATCCTCCGAACCAGTATGATCTCCATCTAAGGCATTTCCTGGTTGACAGAGATATGTATGTTCCTCAAGATCTTGAATCACCTGTTAGCGACACGAATCTTCCTCTCCCAGCAGCCTTTTTGTTCTATGATGATGAGCAGGATATGCCGGATTATCAAGGTT
>CAZSPL010000241.1:0-5179 GCA_964608735.1 uncultured Planctomycetota bacterium
TATCAAGTGCTTTGTTCTCCGGCAAGTGAGATGACGGCAGAACAGATACTCGAATCTTTGCGGGAGTATCCTCTGCCACCTCATTAGTTTTAAATGCTGTAGACCATGAGGTCGGATTCTCAAAGAATCCAGCATATGAAGGATCAACCGACCATAGATAAGCTATTTCAGGATCTCCATAGGTGGAAACACAGTAAGTTGCCGATGAGTTCTCATGAATCAACTGGGGGCCGTTTATTTCACTGGTGGAAAATTCTGGAATGTGCTTGATGAGAATTTGTTTCTTTAAAAGAACGGGGCCCCATTGATCAGTTGTAACAAGAGCCCTGATCTCGGCATTCATGTCCGATGCGAGGTTTGAAGCCGTGAATTTTGTGGGGGATGATGAGGGCTGTTCAAAATGCCCGGCGGTCTCAGGATTGCATGTCCAGTAGCAATCAAGATTTGTGCCCATATATTGAATTCCGTAATATGCAGAATTCAGTTCATAGATTAGATCGGGCCCTTCTATTAGTCCCGCGCGTGCCGTTGCACCCCCGCTGCATCCCGTTAATGAAAAGCAGATACAAAAGGAAAGCAGAATAGCCGGTACCGATATCGAGGATTTAGGCATAAGTGATACTCTCCTCAAACCAGGTACAAATACCTTTAACGTAACAGCAGATTCTGCAGGGAGTGGGGGCTAACTGACACTAATTATTATACACCGAATCGTATCTTTGACAAGGTCAGAGTGATATTTAGATGTTCCGGGACACCCTTGTCCCGGAATTTCCTTTTCCCTCCATTAACCCAAGCTCCCCTTCAACTCCACTATCTGCGGATCTATCGTCAGTCCCTCCATGCCGAGTTTCTGGGCCATTTCCTCGGGGGAGAATTGCTGCCCCCAGCCCCACATCTCCACGAGGGTCGGCACGCAGTCCGGGTTGGCGAACCATTTCGGCCCGAAGTTCTCCTTCAGATAATGCCTTAGCTGCACCTCCCAGAACCACGCCCGCAGGTAATCCGCCGAGTAGAACCCGGAGTCGAGGTCGAAGAGGTATGCCTCGGGAAAATGCCTGAATACAAGCTCGTCGGTGAGTGTGCGTGAATATTCATCGGCGCGGGTCTCGATATCCCAGTCATCGAACAGCGCGAGCTCGTACTTCAGCTTCGCGATATATCTCCTGAGCATATACAGCTTGGTGGCCATTCCGAAGCGCACGACATCCTTCACTTCATCCTTCGGCACGCCGATATATTCCGTCAGCCACGCGGCATCGTCGTAGAGGTAGTTGAACAGAAACGCGAATCCTTCGCTGATGGCGCGGTCGCCGAAGTAGCGAAGTTCGATGGGGAGCGATGTGTCGGTGAACGCGAAATGGTAGCCGTGGCCGAGTTCGTGCATCAGCGAGCCGTAGTCCTGGCGTCCGCCCATCGGACGCGTCACCACGTAGACCTCCCTGCCGAGACGCACCGGCGCGCAGAACGCCCGCGGGCGCTTCTTCTCGCGCTCCTCGACGTCGAGCGTGATGGCGTCGATACCGTCCACGCCGAGCCCCAGCCCTTCGAGCGTCGCCTTCGCCGCGGGAATCAAGCCATCCTTAGAATAATACTTGTCATATTTCTCACCACGAAGCATGAATCCCACATCGAATGATGCTGCTTCATCGATCGGGATTCCCACCAGCTCGCGGCACAACCCGTCGAATGTTTCGACATATAAATCGCGGGTTTCATCGAGGAAACGCTGGAACATCTTCGCGAGCGGCTTGTATTCGATGGCGGTCAGTGTCTGTACGAACGGGACATAGCCGCGGTAATCTTCCCCCTTGATGATATCGAATTCGCGGTTCCATCGTTTCATGCGCCGCGGGTTGAGCTCATCGGTTTCGAGCTTCAACCATTTCTCCGACATCTCGCGGCGCTTGTCGCGGGACGATTCGTTGCGCATCTTCGGCGTGATGCCGTGGTAGTTGAGCTTCTCGCCGTCGATCTCGATTGAAAGGGTCGACTGGTGGTTCATCAATTCCTGCGTGATATCCTTCGTCTCGCTGGAGATATACTCCCCTATCATGAATGAATGCAGGTTTCTCGCGCCGGTGAGTGCGAGCCCGGACGCGCCTTCCATCATGGCTTTCGTCTGATGCGCCAGTTCGAGGCTGAACAGGTGCTTGTACTTGTCGAATATCGGGCCTATCTCGAGGGTATCCTTCCGCCCCGAAAGGTGCATGTAATATTCCTTCATCATTTCGCTGATGAAATCCTCGGCGTCGATCCTGATCTTGTCCATTACATTCTCGCTCATCGTAGTGCTCCTTGGTGAAATATCGTCGCTGTCCCAGGGTTCCCACAGCGGGCACTCCCCGGGTTTCTCATCGATTATAACAGTCTTCCCGCCCGTGGGGAATGCATAGTGGTCGGTGAATTCGATATCGAGTATGCGGCATCGCGACCGAAGGAACGCGGTATCCGCCAGCCCCTCGATCTCCTCTGAATCCTCGAGAATCTCCAAATGCCGGCAATTTACGCAGGCTTTTATCTGGTGATGGCTTTCGTCTTGAGTATCGCCGTTTGAGCTGTTCTTCATCGCGATGGCATAATAGACCTTGGGATATTGCGCGTCAAGCGCGATTTCCAGCAACTATTTCGCGCCCGCGGATGAGATTATTCAAGGTCAAGATTGAGATATTCAATATTTTTTCGAAAATTCTTGATTTTAGACTTGACAACTTGAATATCCGGTAGTATAACTTGACTATCTTAAGGTCGAGATTGAGTTGTTCAAGTCAGGAGATGAGAGAATGAAGAAAAGTCTGAGCATATGTCCCACCTGCGGAGGAAACCTGAAGATAAGCCAGTACCATTGCCCCGAATGCGAAATCGATATCAACGGCGAATTCGACGGGTGCATGTTCTGCAACCTGGCGGATGAAGACCGCTATTTCGCGCTGGTTTTCCTCCAGACGGGCGGGAATATCAGGGATGTCGAGCGGGTGATGGGGATAAGTTATCCCACGGTGAAAGCGAAACTCGCGCATTTGTTGAGGAGCCTCGGGGTGGACAGCGATGATATCACCGACAACTGCTGCGGGACGGGGAGGATCGAAATGGAAGTCGATGTCGAAGAAGATGAACTGAAAGCGCACCTGAAGGAGATGAAAAAGCATCTCAAGGAAAATATCAAGAGCCACGTCAGGCAGCATGTGCGTCACGTTGGCGGAAGCGGTTTCTGTTTCAGGGCCGGGGGACGCGTCGAGCGCGGCGAAGCTGAAACCGTGATGCATGGGGAAGCGCCGTCAAAAGAAAAGGTGGACAGCGTAATCACGGATTTGAAGGATGGGAAGATCGACGTAAATGCGGCACTCGCGAAACTCAGGAGCAAGAAAGGCGCGGATGAATAGTGCCACGCGCCACTTTTTTAGAATAATGCAACATACAGGAGATCAACGATGGAAGAACATAAGATGGAAATTTTGAAGATGGTGCAGGAAGGCAAGATTACCCCCGAGGAGGGATTGGAGCTTCTTAAGGCGATCGAGCAGGGCGGAATCTCGCCGAATAACGACGGCGAACGCACTATCGAACTCATGCCGGAGGATTATGAGCGGAGCGAGCAAGCGAAGGATGAGTTCGAGGGTAAGCCCGGCGACAAGAAGCGCCCGCGGTTTCTCATCATACAGGTGAGCGAAGGCGGACGGAAGAAAGTCAACGTGAAGATACCGCTCAAGCTTGCGCGCATGGCATCGAGATTCATCCCCAAGAGCGCCCAGGCGCACATGAAGGCGGAGGGCATCGAGGTGGACTTGAAGGAGCTTATCGCGGGCATCGAGGAACTCGGAGCGAACGAGGATCTCGTCAACGTGGTCGACGAGGAGAAGGGCGAGACGGTAAGGATATTCACGACATAGTCCAACCTGTTCCCACAGCATACAAACCTCACCTTATGCGCGGCATTCGACCGCGCTTTTTTATACAATTCCCGGGAGATAAAACCACGACAGCCTTAAATGCGTCTTACATACGGAGTCACGGATACAGAATATAACGAGGCCGACGGGAGAGCCAATGATTCGATTATATTCCAGGATTGCCGCATTGCTGCTGATTGCTGTATGCATATCCGCATCCGGCTGTTATATCAGCCGTCCTCCCGACAAGAGAGATATCCCCCGTCTTATCGACAAATTGCTTCATGGTGAACATATGGAGCAGGTTTACGCGGCAAGAGACCTTGCTCAGATTGGCCCCGATGCAATCGAAGCTCTCCCCTCGATAATGGAAGCCTTGCACCATCAAGGAATTCAACAGGAAGTTATCGGAATCCTGACGAGCATCGGCCCTGATCCGCGTGTTATCACCGAGCTTGTTAATCTACTTGAGAGCGATGATATCGCTTCCCGGCTGGCATCGTTGAGAGTCTTTCGTGCATTCGAGGAGGACGCCAAGCCGGTTATAAAAAAGATTATTGCAGCACTGGATGACCCGGATGAAGCCGTACAAAGCTGCGCAAAATTTATCCTTGATAGATTCAATTGGGATCCCGATGTAGATATTCAACTCCTTTCCGAGACATTGGAAACGGGCGGCACAAAAGCCGGGCAGTTCGCTATTCGAACTCTCAGCCAAATGTTTCCCCGGGAGGAGGCTATCGGTCCACTGCTTACGGCCCTGAACGATCCTGATGCGACAATCCGGGCCGCGGCGGCAAGATTTATCGGCAAGTTTTCAAATAGCGATATCGTCTGGGATGCATTAATCGGCTGTTTCGAGGATGAAGATATTGACGTCAGGGTAAATGCGGTGGAAGCTCTCGGATACTGTATACCGCCATCGACGAAACCCATACCCATATTGCTCGAAATGTTGAAGGATGACGAGTATAGAATACGCGCCGCGGCGGTATACGCCCTGGGCAATTTAGGTCCGATCGCGCAGGATACCACGCCCGAGATCCTCAACGCATATGTTGACGGCAGGCTTAAGGGCTTTCCGGCAAAAACGGTGGGACAGCTCTTTGATGAGGAAAACTATCTCAAGGCATACGAGAACCTGCTTTCAAGACCGGAAGAGGAATGGAGAATACCCGCCATCGAAGCGTTCATTATATATTATCGGGCTGCAAGCTCAAGTAAAGCCCCTGAAGAGCTCACTGCTATTCTGAAGCGCGCTTTAAAATCGGAATTCGAGGATGTCCGGA
>CAZSPL010000242.1:0-5159 GCA_964608735.1 uncultured Planctomycetota bacterium
ATTCCGCGTCGCGGATGGCATCGCGGAACCGGCCTTTCAGGCAGAAGTAGTAGAGGGTGACGTTCACGCCGGCGAGGAACATGAATATGGTTATGACGACATCGATGTAGACCGAGTTGTAGAATCCGATGGAAGCGTTCTTCGTGCTGAATCCGCCCGTCGCCATGGTGCCGAATGTATGGCAGAGGGCGTCGAAGAAATTCATCCCGCCGAACATCAGGAGGATGGTTTCTGCGGCGGACATCACGAAATAGATAACCCAGAGGATGTAGGCGGTTTCTTTTATCCGCGGCTTCAGTCCTTCCGAAATCGGGCCGGGGACTTCGCTGCGGAACATGAATTTCCCGCCGACACCGAGATGCGGCATGACCGCGATGAACAACACGATGATGCCCATGCCGCCGAGCCAGTGCGTAAGCGAGCGCCAGAACAGCACCCCCTTGTCGACGATCTCTATGTTGCGCAGGACCGTCGAGCCTGTGGTCGTGAAGCCCGATACCGTCTCGAAAACCGCGTCGGCGAGCCCGGGGAGCGTGCCGGAGAGCATATACGGCAGAGCGCCGAAGAATCCCGCGAACACCCATCCGAGGGCCACGACAAGGATCGCTTCGCGTATGTATATCTCCTGCCTTGCTTTGCGGCCCGCATACACGAGAAGAGCGCCGAACACTACGGTGATGACAATCGAAAGCACGAACGCGCTTATGGAGGAATCCTCGGAGAAATATATCGCCCAAAGCAGCGGGAGAAGCATCGTCCCGGCGAGGAAGATCAGCAGCACACCCATCAGTCTTGCCGCCATGCGGAAATTCAATAGCTTACCTCAGCATCTTTTCGACGGTTTTCATGGCTTCGGAACGGCAGAACACGACCACCCTGTCGCCCGGCTGCAGGCTGAAATCGCCGCGCGGTATGATGACCTCATCCTCGCCGCGAAGCACCGCGCCCACGATAGCGCCCTTCGGGAAATCGATATCCATAAGCGGTTTGCCGACGAGGGGCGATGTCGCATCGACCTGTGATTCGAGCATCTCCGCCTTGCCCTCGGCAAGTATCGCCACGCGGCTGATCGCCTCTTCCTTGATGAAGCGGATCGTCTCGGTGGCGGTGACGAGCCGCGGGCTTATGGTGGAATCTATCCCGAGGCTGCCGTAAAGCTGCACGTAGTCAGGCTTGTGCGCGAGAAGTATCACGCGCTTCACGCCGAGTTCCTTGCCCAAAAGCCCACTCAGCAGGTTGATTTCGTCGTCCTTGCTCACCGAAACCATCGCATCGAAACTATCGATACGCACCTCTTTCAGCATTTCGAGGTTGGTGCCGTCGCCGTTGATGATCGTGGTTCCGCTCAATTCCGATGCGAGTTCCGTACATCTATCCAAATCTTTTTCGATGATGGTGGTCTCAACGCGCATTCGTTCGAGGATCCTTGCGACGATGACGGCTATCTCGCCACCGCCGATTATCGCCACGCGGCGGGTGCGCATCTGCTCTCTCCCGAGCAGTTTCTCGACCTTGAGCGTGCTCTCGCGGTCGCCGATTACAAAAATATTGTCGCCGGGCGTGAGGATATCATCGCCGCCGGGAATGATGACTTCGCCGCCGCGCTGGATCGACGTGACAAGCGTCGCCGGTGGAAGCGGGATATCCTTGAGATGCTTGAAGACATACTTCGCGCCCGCGGGAATGGTGAGTTCTATCATACGTATGCGCCCGCGCGCGAAGTCCTCCATCGCGACGGTCCCGGGATGGCGTATCAACTGCACGATAACCTGGCTGACGAGCTGCTTGGGGCTTACTATAAGGTCGATGCCGAGGAGGTTCTGGTATGTCCGCCTCGCTTCGCCGATATGTTCCTGCGATGAAAACCTCGCGATGACGCGCTTGCATCCGAGGCGCTTCGCCAGCGCCGCACCGATCATGTTGACTTCATCATTGTTGGAGACCGCGACGAAGAGGTCGGCCCTCTCGGTTTCGACGGCTTTAAGCACGCTGATGCTCGACCCGGAGCCGAGATGCGTGCGGGCGTCGAGCACATTCTCCATGCGCTGGAGCTTCTCGCTGTCGGAGTCGACGATGACGACATCGTGTCCTTCCCTGAGAAGCACTTCCGCGATATACCTTCCGACCTCCCCGCATCCCACGACTATTACATACATCCCGTACCTCCGGGAATCGCTCACTCTGAATTTATATAAGCCTGCACCTGCGGCAGACTGAAAACTTCGTATGCAAGGCTCAACGCTCCCGGCTGTTCAGCGGGCACGTTTTCGAGAAACACGGCCATCGCGATCCTGGGATTTTCATATGGCGCGAACGCTATCAGCCATGAGTGCGGCCATTCCCTCGGCGGGTCCTGCGCGGTGCCGGTCTTGGCGGCGATGGAAAATGGCAATTTGTAAAGCGCATGGGCGGTTCCCTCGGTGAATGTCACCGCGCCACGCATCCCCTGCCTGATGAGGTCGAGATGTGAGTCCTGGATTCCGATGGATTGCGGATTCGGTTCCTGGTACATCTTCAACAGGTGGGGAGTTACCAGTTTGCCGCCGTTGGCGATGATGGCCACCAAGCGCGCCATCTGGAGCGGGGTTGTCTGGAGATACCCCTGGCCTATCGACATATTCACCGTATCGCCGCCGTACCAACGCTCCCCGATATGCGCGAGCTTCCAGTCGGAATCGGGGATGCGTCCGGGGACTTCGCCCGGAAGGTCTATCCCCGATGGCGCGCCGAGGCCGAATTCCTGCGCTTTCGCGGCGATGGCGGCGGCCCCGGTCTCATAGCCGGCGTTGTAGAAATAGACATCGCACGAATATGCCAGCCCGTGTATGAAATCGACGTTGCCATGCCCGTAGGTCTTCCAGCAGCGGAAATCCCTCTCGCCGAGCTTGAATATACCGTTGCAGAAAACGGTCGTGTTTCCGGTCACTTTACCGGCATCGAGCGCCGCCCACGCGGTAACCGGTTTGAATGTGCTACCCGGGGGATATGCATTCTGTATCGCCCGGTTCTGGAGCGGATGCCCGGCGTCGTTCACAAGCGCCTGCCAGTCGCCGCTCGTAAGCCTCCCCGCGAACAGGTTCGGGTCGAATGTGGGTGAACTGACCATGGCAAGGATATCGCCGTCGAAGCATCCCATCACGACGACCGCCCCGTGACGGTCGAGCATAAGTGGAACGATGGCCGCCTGCATGTCGATATCGAGAGTCAGGTCGATGTCAACCCCGGCTACCGCGCGTTCGCGGTCTTCCTCGAACACCGGCTCCCCTTTTTCATCGAGTATCTCTTCCCCGGCGGCATCACGAGCGGGACGCATCTTCACGCCGAGTATCTTGCCGGTGACATCGACGAGAAGTTTCTTCACGCCCGGCTTCCCGCGAAGCCTTAAGTCATACATATCCTCGATGCCGTTCTTGCCGACGATATCCCCCTGCTTGTAGCCGAGGTGCTTCATCTGCTCGTACTCGTCGGGGCCGATGGGCCCGAGGTAGCCCGCGACATGCGCGGCATAACGCCCGTAGGCGTATGACCTCCCCGCCTCGGTTTCAATGATCACCCGCGGGAACTGGTCTTTCCTCTCCTCGAGCTCGATGACTACCGATTTAGGCAGGTCGCTCTTGACCGGCACGACGGTTTCCGGCTCGGCATCCGATGCCAGCGCCTGGATTACATCGGCCGTTTCGATCGGGATGTCGAGATAAGTCGCGAGCTTGGCGATATTCAGCGCGTCCTCCCCCTCATCGCCTGAAACAATATAGAAGACCGACGATTGCAATGTATTCTTTGCGAGCACGCGGCCGTTCCTGTCGAGGATGCGTCCCCTCGGTGCGGGGATTGGCACTTTCGACACGCGGTTGGCATCGGACAACGTCCGGTAATTTTCCCCATGGACAACCTGGAGTTGAAAGAGCCGTACACCGAGCACTATGAATCCTGCCGCGATGATAAGCCCGAGGATATACGGGCGCGGGATCACCGGGTTGACCTGTTCCCGTCTTCTCATTACCGGAGGAACACCCCCCGCATATGCAATTCTTCAACCCGCGATGCCGGGAGTATCCTGTCGAGAAGCAGCGTGAGAGGTATGAATATGATCAGCGAAAGGAACAGCCCGGGCGCAAGTATTCCCGGATGAAACGAGGGCATTATGATCCTTCCGGCATTTATCGAACCCATGATGATGAGGTAGAGGTGAAATGCCTCGTAGAGCGCGAGAAATGTAATGCAGCGGAAGAGCAGGTTTCTCCTGAGGAAGCGTGATTGAATGTAACCGACAAGGTAGCCGACGAGGAAATATCCCAAGGTGTACGTGAAGATCGCTTCGTAATTCAGGCTGTCGAGTATCAGCCCCACTATCAGTCCGAACAGGGGCGCGAGCTTGCCGCGTCCGCTGAACGCGATGGCGACCACGAAGATAATCGCGAGGTCCGGCCTGAATCCCCAGTTGAACCGCAGGGCATCGCCGAGCAGAACCAGGGGTACCGCGAGCACCACGCATACTATGAAAGGCAAGTCAATCATAATCAAAAGGCCGGAATACCTGCATCAGGCTCCGGCCTATTATACCAGTACGAATCATATAAGCGGAATCCGTTTACGGATGCCTGATGGCGGCCTGCGCGGCGGCGAGCCTTGCGACCGGCACGCGGAACGGCGAGCAACTCACATAATTCAGCCCGAGCCTGTGGCAGAAGTCGATGGATTCCGGGTCTCCGCCATGCTCGCCGCATATGCCGAGCTTGATATTCCCCCGCGTTTTACGGCCGCCTTCGACCGCGATCCGCATCAGGCGCCCGACGCCGTCTTCATCGAGCACGGCGAACGGGTTGCGCGGCAGCACCCCGTTATCGACATAGTATTGCAGGAAATGCTTCTCGGCGTCATCGCGGGATAACCCGTAGCAAGTCTGGCTCAGGTCGTTGGTTCCGAAGCTGAAGAATTCCGCCGTCTTCGCGATTTCATCGGCCGTCAGCGCGGCCCTCGGGATTTCTATCATCGTGCCGTACATGAAATCGACACGCTCACCGGCGGCGGTGAATACTTCCTGCGCGACTTCATCCGTAAGTGCCTTCAGGAAATTGAGCTCGTTGATATGAGCGACCAGCGGGATCATTATCTCCGGATGCACTATCTTCCCTTCGCGCTTCACGACGAGAGCGGCT
>CAZSPL010000243.1:0-5148 GCA_964608735.1 uncultured Planctomycetota bacterium
CACGAGGATCCCGGTGTATGACGGCTCGCTCGACTCGATAGCGGGAGTCCTGATGGCGCCGGATCTGCTTCCACTGATAGGTCGAGGTGAAATCGAGAAGAACACGGTCAAGGGAATAATGCGGAAGGATATCTATTTCATCCCTGAAACGAAACCGGTAAGGGAACTGTTCAACGAGTTCCAGCGGCACAAGATTTCCATCGCGGTGGCGGTCGACGAGCATGGCGGGACGGCGGGCGTTATCACGACCGAGGACATGCTTGAAGAAATCGTGGGGGAGATTACGGATGAGCATGACACGTTCCAGCCGCTCATCGACAAGCGGCCGGACGGTTCATACATTCTCGAAGGTAAGGTGCCGCTGTATGAGCTCGAGGATTTGTTCGATATCAACCTCGAGAACGAGAATTACGATACCGTGGGCGGGTTGATACTCTCGAAGCTTGGGAGCATTCCCCGGGAAGGGCAGATCGCGGTGGATTCATCGTTCAGGTTCGAAGTGCTCAAGGTGGATGGGAATCGCATCACCAGGCTGAGGGTATGGCGCCTGGATGAGAACGGGGACTGGGAGATGGCTGAATGAGCGCGCTCGTTACGGAAATAATCCTCTGGGTAGCCTTCCTGGTCTTTCTTTTCGCGGCGTCCTTCTTCGCGCTCAGCGAGACGGCGGTCATTGCGATAGACCGTGTAAGGCTCAGGTACCTTGTCCAGAGCGGCAGCAAGAGGGCCGTCGCGGTAGAGTGGCTCAAGAACAACCCGCGCCAGTTTTTCGGGATAATTCTCTTCGGCACCAATGTAGCGGTCGTAGTGGTGGCTACGATCGGCTCGCACTTCCTGTTCGCGCGGGAGAACGTCCTCCTCGCGACGGCAATCGTGGACGTCACCGTGCTTATCTTCGCGGAGATTACTCCCAAGATCCTCGCGCTCCAGCGTCCAACACGCTTCGCCCTCGCGGTGGGGGGGATACTCAAAAGGATGATATGGCTTTTCGGGTGGTTGATTGCGGTTCTGACATTCCTCCCCGCGAAACTGTTCAGGCTTGATGTCGGGCACGCGCTTTCGGGCGCGGATATCATCACCGAGATGCAGATAAAGACCATGGCCGACGTCGGCGAGGAAGAGGGAGCCATCGATGAGGGCGAGGGGGAGATGATAAGCAAGGTTATCGATACCGGCAACAAGACCGTCGAGGAATTGATGATACCGAAGGTTGATGTAGTGTTCCTTCGCAAGGACGACAAGCTGCGTACGGCGGTCGCGCAGAACATGAAATACGGCCTTAGCCGGTTCCCGGTCTACGACGAAGATGAAGATGACGTGCTCGGGTTTTTGCATACGAAGGATATCCTCGGGATATACCTCGACGGGCGGATAAACGACAAGGTGGGAAATCATCTGCGGCAGATTACTTTCGTGCCTGAGAGCAAGCCCGCGATAGATTTGCTGTACGAGTTGAAAGCGACGCGCTCGCACATCGCGATGGTCATCGATGAATACGGCCAGGTAACCGGGCTCGTGACGCTCGAGGACCTCCTGGAGGAAGTTGTGGGGGACATCTACGATGAGAGCGACCGGGTCACGCGATTCATCACCAAAGTGGGCACCGAGAAATTCATGCTCAACGGCGGGCTGCCTATCGAGGATGCCGAGAAGCTGCTCGATATCAAGATACAGGGGGAATATGAAACGGTGGCGGGATTCGTGATGGGCTTGCTCGGGCGCATACCGGTGAAGGACGACAGGATCGTCTTCTCGGGATGGCAGTTCAAGATAGGACAGATGGACAAGCGCAGGATTCGTACGGTCTTCGTCAGGAGGCTGAACGGCCGGAACGGTTCCGAGGAAGGGAAAGCGAATGTTTGACGAGTTGACGGACATCGCGGGCATCATCGACCAGACGTTGCTGAAGTCCGATGGAACCCATGTGGAATACGAGGGCTTCATACAGCGCAACGCGAACAAGGGATTTCATACGCTCTTCGTGCCGCCTGTATATCTGAGCCTCATGGCGAAACTTCTCTCCAAATCGGAGACACTCGCGGGGGGGATCGTGGGATTCCCATTCGGATGGGAAACCCGCAGGGAGAAGTTATATCAGCTCAACCAGGCGCTGGCGCAGGGCGCGGACGAGATCGATTTCGTTATCAATATATCAAAGCTGAAGTCGTCGGATTACGGGTACTTGAAGGATGAATTCAAGGCGGTACGCGAGGAAGCGCTCAAGGTCAAGAACAAGCGCGGGGAGAAAATCATACTGAAATGCATCATCGAATGCTGCCTCCTCACCGATGACGAGAAGCGCAAGGCGTGCGAACTGCTTGTGGACGAGCGTATCGACTTCGTGAAGACATCGACCGGTACGAGCAAATGGGGCGCGAAAACCGACGATGTGAAGCTGCTCAAGGACGCGGGCAGGGGATTGTTAAAGGTGAAGGCGTCGGGGGGAATCCGCTCCCTGGCCGACATGAGGGCGATGGTGAACGCGGGAGCGTCGAGGGTAGGCACATCGGCGGGGCTGGAAATACTGGGGATGAAGTAGTCAAGCCGCTTGCATGAAAATCGGCAACAAAAGCCCATGGGCGCCCATGGGCTGCATTGCCTTCTCTGTGAGTTTCTTACCGCGCTATCACCGGCCAGTATCCTTGCTCCAGCATGACGCCAAAGAGCTGTACAAAGTATGGATTGTAATCGTCCCATGTAATCGCGTGGTTGCCGATAGTCCCCGTCACTGACAGCGGGGAGACCGGCGAACCGGTGATGGTGAAGAATGCAAACGGCTGGCCCTCCTGCTCTATATTGACGGTCGCGACGATATCTCCGGCGGGAGTATGTCCGGATTCCACGTTATAGACATACCGGTTGGATCGGTTCTCCGTTTCTTGAACGTATTCCCAGATATTATCAACCGGGTCGGACATGCCGTGCAATCGTTGAAAATGACCGCGCATATAGTGCCGGTACTTGTCGACGAATTCGTCTTCGATTTCACCGGCAGCATACAACACCCATTCTCTGACCGTGGGATCCTCGAATTGTTCCGCGATCAATTCCATATCTTCTCCGTACGATTCCCCTATGTCCTTGTAATGGTTTTTCGTGGCTTCGCCGCCGTATGCTTGCTGGAACAGGATCATCGTTCGTGCAAGGGCGGCCATATCGGCGCTCCGTTCTTCGGGATAATACATGAGCGGCGATATCATCCCGGTGGCGAACTCGCTTATCATATCTGAAAAGTCATGCCGTAATTGCACTGTCGCGAGCGTGGCATCGGGGACATAGTTGGGGATTTGATAAATAGTGGTCGTGGCGATTGTGTTGCCGAGGGCATCTATGCCGACGAGGATCATAACTTTGTCGCCGAATTTGAATCGCGCGTCGTATTCAAAATCAAGACGGAAGCGACCCCGGAACTCATCGACCGTGTGATAATAGGTATATTGATTTTCATCGGACGTGCGCACCCTCCTGCGCTGGCAGTTCTCGATCCATCCATCATCCGAAACGGATTGCCCGTTCCGTTCGCCCGAGATGTAACTCTTGACGATATTCACGAGCCCGTCGATGTACTCGGATCGGGACTCGATTGAATTTTCATTACCGGAAGATTTCCCGCCTTCCCCCATTCCGCCTCCGCAGGAGCATTCAATGTCGGGGAATACATACAGCTCAACCGGCACATCCGGATCCGGTCCCTCCGGGCAGAACAACTGCCCGTTGATGATTAGCTTGCCGTCCTCAAGCGAACTGCATACCGGGGGCCAATCTATACTCTCAAATACAGGCGGCAGTTCTGTATTTATGGACCTTGCCGGACCGATATCTCCCGTCCGGCCTGAACACCCCGCCAAAATGGCTGCCGACACGATCAAGGCAACAATTGATGCCGTGGTTGTTATTCTTTTAAGTTTCATTAGATGGCCTCCGAGCTTTCGGATTCGGGATTGCATAATTTGTTTGTCTCATCTGCGTTGCCTTTAGTTTGAAGATCCGGGCACCCGCAGTCTTTGACCAGGGCTGTCAATTGGTCATCACAACCATCGGGTAAAGCCATACTTAGGAGCTTCATGCAATCAGCCCATGGGTACGAGCAGTAATTCTGGGACAATAGTATAGGGCAATTATCATCATTCCATGAATCCGCTTCCATTGCCGCCAGCATATTGTTAACCGCCGTTTTACATTCCTCGGTGGGCTGAGCGCCGCAACCGGCGAATAGTACAATCGCCAGCAGCAGCATTACCTGCACTAGCATTTGTTTAGACATGCCTACCTCCGCTATTATTAGATTCCCGGTGAACTACCCCGGTGGTTAACATGTAACATAGAAAAAAAAAAAAACAAGCAGATTCATGAATATTCACATTTTTTTTCGCAGGTATTGTTATATATAATTAATTATTGCCAATGCGATTTAATAAAACACTATAGATTTATCAAAAAAATTGCCGATTCAGCTGAACAGGGCTATGAAATCGCCGGGAACAACATCCAACTACATGGGTGACCAGCGGCTCCGTACTGGAGCCGCTCCTGTCAGGAAGCACTGGCAGAGAGACGAAGCGGACATTGCTGGATGACGCTTCCTCTCACGAACCGGACCGGGGGCAACCATCCATTCCTGATGCCAAACCATTCTTTCCCCCGCGAGAGGGGTTCCTCGGTCACCGGGTGAGCCCCTCCTTTTTTTATCCATCATAATTTCTCAAGCCATCACTTTTTCTGCGTAGACAGCTCTTTCACGAGATGCTTCGGAAGCTCCCCGATGAACATCGACGGGAAGCGGTGCATGCCGTTTCGGCTTCGAAGGGTCGTCAGATACACCTTTTCCGATGCACGGGTAAGCCCGACATAGAGCAGGCGTCGCTCTTCCTCGATGCGGTCGGCGTGTCCGAGGGCGAGATAATGCGGGAGGTTTCCCTGTTCGAGCCCTATGACGACGACCGTCTCGAATTCCAAACCCTTCGCCGAATGCAGGCTCATCAAGCGTACCGCCGACTCATCCTCGGCGAAGTCATCGTCGGTAAGCAGCGCGTAGTAATCAAGGAAATCACCGATTCCGCCGGATGGATTCCTCTCAGTGAATTTCATCGCCTCGATCTCGATGTGGCGCCGCATGGCCTCGAACCGCTCGTCTTCTTCATAGGGAAT
>CAZSPL010000244.1:0-5141 GCA_964608735.1 uncultured Planctomycetota bacterium
CGTCGAGCTCTGGATTGACGGTAAGTCGTTGACATGGGGCGAACTATGCGCGACTGATTCGGCGGAGCTCGTCAATGTTTATACGCGATCCGATTCCTGCGGAGCTGCGGAGACATGGGCGCAATATCTCGGCGCTAACCAGGAAGACCTGCGCGGCACCGGGGTTTATGGGGATCCGGGGGTGGCGGAAGCGGTCAGGCAGGATGTGTTGGGCATCGGATATAACAACCTGAACTATGCATTCGATCCCGCAACCGGCCAGCCGCTGCAGGGCCTGCAGGTGATCTCGATAGACATCAATAAAAATGGGGTCGTCGATCCAGAAGAAAACCTCGGTACGAAACAGAAAGCCATCGATGCCGTGATAGCCGGGTTGTACCCGTCGCCGCCGGCGAGGAACCTCTTTCTTATGACGAAGGGAAAATTCACCGGGATTACAAAGGACTTCATCGAATGGATACTCACCGACGGGCAGGCGTTTCTCGATGAGGTCGGTTATATCCCGGTGGGGGATGAAACACTCAACGAGGCGCTTGCGCAGCTTCGCGGGTAACGCGTGATGCATCGTCCCGAATGCAGTTTTATATCAGGGTGATGAGATTATGCACGTGAGAGAGATATATGACAGGATTGCATGCCGTTTCATGCGCGTAGCGGTCATATTCGTCAACCTGCTCCTGGTGGTAATAATCATCGGGTTGTTCCTGAAGGCGTGGCCGATACTCCATCGCGAACCGCTGAGTGAGCTTTTATTCTCATCATCGTGGTACCCGCTTAAAGGGCAGTTCGGATTCTTTCCCTTCATCATCGGTACAATCTATGTAACCGTTCTGGCGATGGTGATAGCGGTTCCGATATGCATAATGAGTTCTATATATCTTTCGGAATTCGCGCCGAACCGCGTCAGGAATATCATACGCCCGATAATCGACATCCTCGCGGGTATCCCGTCGGTGATATTCGGACTGTGGGGTGTCGTGGTGATAGTGCCGTTCGTACGATGGCTCGGCACATCGATGGGAGTTCATACGACCGGCTACAGCCTCCTCGCGGGTGGGATAATCCTTGCGATAATGGTCTTCCCGATAATCATCTCGGTGTCGATGGAAGTCATGCGCACGGTTCCCGCCGAGGCGAGGGAGACATGCTTCTCGCTCGGCTCCACGAAGTGGGAGATGGTGAAGTGCGTGGTGATGCGCGGCGCGATACGCGGGATCATCGCATCGATCGTTCTCGGATTCGCGCGGGCTTTCGGGGAGACCATCGCGGTGATGATGGTGGTGGGAAATGTCGCGAAGGTGCCGGGGTCGGTGTTCGAGCCGGCGTACCCGCTGGCGTCGCTCATCGCGAACAATTACGGTGAGATGATGTCGGTGCCGATGTACGATTCGGCGTTGATGCTCGCGGCGTTGATACTCCTGCTGGTGGTGGCGGGGTTTAATCTCGGGGCGCACTATTTCCTGTGGCGGCTTAGAAGGAGGGGATTGGGATGAGAATGAGGAAACTCGAAGAATCGGCGGCGAGGATTTTCATGTTCGTTTCCATCACACTTGTACTCGCGGCCCTTGCCGGGATAATCGCCGTCGTGGTGATAAAGGGGGGCGCGGCATTAAGCATATCCCTGCTGATAGAAACGCCCAAGGGCGGATTCTATCTCGGCAAGGAGGGGGGGATCGCCAATGCCATCGTTGGCTCGCTCTACCTTTCGCTCGGCGCGCTGATATGTTCCTGCGTGCTTGGACTCCCGGTCGCGTTCGCCCTGCAGCGCGAATTCACGAGCCGGAAGCTCGGGCATATAACACGCCTGACCCTCGATGTCCTGTGGGGGATGCCGTCGATCGTCTACGGTGCGTTCGGATTCATCATCATGCTCTACTTCGGGTTGAGGGCGTCGCTTCTTGGCGGGATCATCGCCCTCACGCTCCTGATGCTGCCGATAATGATACGGGCGCTCGAGGAAATCGTACGGATGGTTCCGAAGGAACTGAAGGAAGTTTCCTACGGCCTCGGCGCCACGCGGATCGAGACAACGGCGAAGGTGGTTTTCAGGCAGGTGTTTCCGGGGATTATGACGGCCGCGATGCTGGCGTTCGGGCGTGGAATCGGCGATGCCGCGTCGATCCTGTTTACCGCGGGGTACACCGATTATATCCCGCATTCGCTTTTCGAACCGGCGGCGTCGCTTCCGCTCGCGGTTTTCTTCCAGATCGGCACGCCGATACCGGAAGTCCAGCAGCGCGCGTATGCATCGGCGCTGGTGCTGCTCATAATCGTGCTGATAGCAAGCACGGCATCGATGTATCTCAAGACGCGTTTATCGAAGTACACGCTTAAATGAGGATACCGAAATGGCAAAAATAAAAATGGAGAAGCTTAACGTCGCCTACGGCCCGCACCAAATTTTGCACGACATCGATGCGGAGATACCGGCGAAGCAGGTCACCGCGATCATCGGGCCGTCGGGATGCGGCAAGACGACATTGCTGAAGAGCCTCAACAGGCTTATCGACCTGAACGAGGACTTGAGCGTACGCGGGAAAGTGCTCATCAACGACGTCAATATATATACCGAGGGCGCGGATATCATAAATCTCAGGAAGAGGGTCGGGTTTATCTCGCAGAAGCCGTACCCGCTGCCCATGTCGATCTATGACAACGTCGCGTTCGGGCTGAGAATCCACCGTATGTCGAAAGAGCAGCTTGCCGGGCAGATAGAGCATCTTGCGGAAATCTGCCCCGGTGACGATATAAATTTCCATTGTGATTTAAGCAAGGCCATGGGTAAAAAGGCGCTAATGGATATTATCGTGGAAGGCTATCTCCGGCTGGCGGGATTGTGGTGTGAGGTGAAAGACCGGTTGTCATTCCCGGCATCGATGCTTTCAGTGGGACAGCAGCAGCGGCTCGCGCTCGCGAGGGCGCTGGCTGTGGAGCCGGAAGTCATCCTCGCCGACGAGCCGACATCGGCCCTCGATCCGATTTCTGCACAGCTGATAGAGAAGCAGTTCAACCTGTTAAAGAAAGACTACACGATAGTCATGGTCACGCATATCATGCGGCAGGCGCGACGTATCGCCGACTATGTGCTGTTCATATACATGGGGGAGTTGCTCGAGCATGGCCCGGCGGAACAGGTTCTCAATTCGCCGAAGGATGAACGCACGAGGGCGTATGTGCTCGGTGAGATAAACTGAGTTGGCCTGGCTTGGGTGATTTCTATAAATGCGCATCGTCTGGTAAAATTTCCCATCAATGGATGAGATAACCGCGGATACGATGATTGAAGATATCGTGACGAAGCGCCCGGAGCTTGTCGGATTGCTCGCGCGTCTAGGCGTGGTATGCGTAAAATGCTCCGACCCGTACTGGGGAACGCTCGGCGAGTATTGTGAATCCAAGGGGATGGATGTTGCGAAGATAATCGAAGCGATAAAATCCGCTTCAGCGGGAGAATAAACGAGGAGATTTAAATGCCCGAGAAGGTTCATCACGTTTACAAGACATCGGTAAAATGGCGCGAGGAGAGGAGGGGAGTTCTCGAAATCGAGGGCAAGCCGCCGCTCGAATTCGCGACGCCGGCGGAGTTCGGCGGGCCGGAGGGATTCTGGTCGCCGGAAGATTTATTCGTCAGCGCCGCCGAAGGATGCTACCTGACGACATTCCTTTCGATAATCCTGCGCCGCGGGATCGAGCTTGAATCATACGAATCAAGCGCCGAAGGTGTGCTCGAAACGACCGATGAGGGGGTCGTTTTCACGAAGATCACCATCAGGCCGAAAGTGAAGGTGAAGAATCCGGATGATGCGGAAAAGGTGCGGAAGTTCCTCGAGCGCGCGCATGAGTATTGCCTTGTGGCCAACTCGATGCGTACGGAGGTTCGGGTAGAGGTGGAGTGAGTTATTTCCAGGTGAAGCTATCCTTTGGCCGGTGATGGCGGATATCATGCTCTTCAACAACCCAGGGATCACAACGACGGATAACCGCAACGGCTATTAGTATCACCATGAAAAGAGCGCTAAGCGCAATTGTAAAGACGCGCAACTCAGGCGGCGCGCTGTAGAACATCGCATTTGTGTTTATTATACAGTGATATGAAATGGGTAGTATAAGGCTCCTGAATCCGATTGCCATCCAGCATGCGATTACCGAAATAAGAAATGTCTCGAAAAAGCGCATCGGGAAGCCCTGAGTAATATGCTGCAAGCCGAACAGAACGCTGACAATGAGCATCGCAAGAGCCCACCCGAAGTTGCGTTTAAGATGATCCAGGAGTAGACCGCGAAAGAATATCTCCTCGACAATCGGCCAGACGATTGTGGCCTGAAATATCATCCAGCATTCATATATGAGCGGAAAATTAATGAAGCCCGGTGGGTTGCTTTGTTTTAAACCCGTTACGAAAAATCCTATGTATGCGAGAAGCAACAGGATCTGCAGGGCGGGACGCCTGGAGTGTCGGAAATAACCGAAGCCGATTTTCCGGCGCCGCATCCAAAAGACAGACCATCCGAGCATCCATCCGGGAAAAAGTATCTCCACGGAGATGACAAGATGAGGGTTGCTTAAATACCTTGAACCTTCTCCAATCAGGTAGCCTCCCGCCAAGACGAAACCGAGGAAGAGCATCTCGCTGAGTTCATACCATGCCTCGATACCGGGCGTTGAAAGGCTCTCGAATTCCGGCTCTATCTCAGACAAATTCATGCTATCACTATCCCGCGAGATTGTGATAAAAGGGATGGTTCAATTATAATTTACCTGGTATCCGATGGAAAGCTGCAAGCCATGACGGTAATACAACGTATTGAGCTGAGACTTCATTTGTTCGCGGGATGGCTCGCGATAATTGGCGTCCTGGCATTTGTTATATTCACGTTCCTCCTGCCCCGGGTCAGAATTATCGATAAAGCAGTTGAGAGCCTTGATAATGGAGACGACATATCCGCGATTGAATATTACTCGAAGGCACTGCAATATTACCCTAACGCCTTAAGTCTTTACATGGGCAGGGCATACGCTGAAGTCGATCTTTATTTGTATGAACAGGCGCTTTCGGATTACGATAAAGCCGAAGCACTGATGCCGTTTAAAGCATCGATATATACCTACAGGGCATTCGTTAAATGCAAATTAAGAGATTA
>CAZSPL010000245.1:0-5113 GCA_964608735.1 uncultured Planctomycetota bacterium
CCCTTGGTGTAGGCGAATGTCCTTATGCCGAGCACGGACTTCGCGAAGCATAGCAGGAAGTGCGTGTTGTCGACGATATAGCCGTCACTGAATTGCTTGAGTTTGAGAGGCATTGGTTTTCTCCTTATATAGTGGTAATCCGCGCCTGGATGTTCGCCCTCCGGGGATTGCCCTCGGGAGAATCGCCGGCGTTGGTCTCGACGCGTACCCAGAACGACTCGATATCGTTCTGCGCCATGTTTCCGAGCACGACATCGGTAGTACCGAAAGTGCCGGGGGAGCCGGAGTCGTCTTCCGCGATGCGCATGCGGTTCTTGCCGTCGGAAACGATGATGGTCGCTTCGTCGCCCTCGGAAACGGTTGGGTCGAAGATGACGTAGAGGCCGTCAGCGATGAGGTCGGCGGTGGAGCCGTCGCCGGAGATGTCCTTCTCATACGGGTCGTTGCCTTCGTAGACGACATCGACCTTGGAGGTATCCGCCTTGACGGTGATCTCATAGGTGCCGATGGGAACGGTTTTGGTGAGCCTTGTTTCGTCGAGGGCCTTGACGGGCGTGTTGACGGTGTTTTCGAAATTGGCATCGGGAAGGATGACGATGCGCGCGTCGGTGCCGGAAGCATCGCCGACATTTTTCACCCACAGATGCTTGTCGGACGAGTTCGACCCGGCGACGATGGTTCCCGGGTTGTAGCCGGCATAGACGACGGACTGGTATGTCTCGCCGGTGTCGAGCTCGTCGATAGTGATGCTGACGCCGGGCAGGATGTTGCCGTCGTTGTCGCCGGAGGTGGTGATGCCGTCGATGTGGTACTGGCTTCCGTCGATGCGTGTGACATCGCAGTCCCATTCCGTGTTACCGGAATCGTAGGCGATGTCGAGGGTGTACTCGCCGGCGACGACGTTGCCCGCGTCGGGGTTGGGTTTCGTGATGATGAATGCGCCGGTTATGGCGGCGGGAGAGCTGTTGGTGAAACGGATTTCGGTTTCGTTCGTGCAGCCGAGCTCTTCATATACTTTCAATTCTGCTCCCATTGATGGATCCTCCATTTTTTATTTACAGGGCGCGGCAAGCGGTCCCTATTCTTCAACTTCCCCGAGGAGGAGAAGGTCGATTTCGAAACTGTATGCGGCTTCGTCGACGCCGACGATGGCTTCGCAGGTGAAGCGTTCGATGATGGCGCGGTATTGCGTTTCGCCGTTATCGAATACGTGTGTCGTTCCGGAAGATTCGGTGGCGGTGATGAGCGATTCGAGCGAGGCGCGGGTGGATTCGGTGAGGTATTGTCCCGCGAGGAAGACGTGTCCGGCGGGCGGGATGAGCGTGTGAAGCGCTTTGCGCGCGAGGGTTACGCGGGATTTCGCGCCGATGTCGATGGCGCGCGCGCCCTTGCGGGGCACGGCATCGAAACTTATTTTTCCAAGGCTGTAGGTGATGTTCGGCATGGCTTAACCTCAGGAGCACGCTTCCGCGCTGATTGTGATTATTTCGATGAGCTCGCCGGCGAGATTTCCTTCGAGCCTGTAGTCGACGATTGTTCCGCTGGTGACGGAGTGGGTTTCGCCGCTGGTGGTCATCTCGAACGAGAGGTCAGATTCGCCGAGGATGTCGATGAAGTCCTGTTTTTCCTGGTAGACCTTTTCGAGGATGACGCGGATCTTTTCGAGGGTGCGCAGGATTTTTGTTTTCGCGGAATCGCGGTAGAGGGGATATTCGACGGTGTCGCGTTGGCGGTGTATCTCGACCCGCCGGCACATGCCGACCATGCGGTTTTCGATGGAGAGTTCGACATTTTTCATACGTGTGACTGTTGCCATGTTATGTCCTCGCGGAAGCGGTGCGCTTTCCATTACTGCGGGACAGGATGCGGGGGGATTGGTCAAAAAATGATGCGGGGATTTTGGAAGATGGGCAGGTGTTGAATTCGCCGTGCCCGGGGTAGGAGCCCATTTATTTGATAGAAAGCAGGAGGGCTCCAACCCCGGGCTACCAGGGGCGAAATGGAATGGGAGGGGATTGGGGTTTCGGGACAGGGGTGTCCCGAAACATCGAAGAATGGGGGGATTGGGGTTTCGGGACAGGGGTGTCCCGAAACATCGAAGGGGTGTCTCGAAACATCGGGAGATTTATTTGTCGTTGATTACGATTGAGATGTCGCGGAGGGGTTCGTTACGGAGGGATGGGTTCCATTCTCCACCGATGATAAGGAGTTCCGTGTCGGTACCGAGAAGGTCGAACCTGCTGCTCCAAAATTCATCATTCAGGGAATTGTCGTCATTTAAAAGGTTTTTGCTTTTAAGCCACTGGATTGCGAGCGCGCCTGTAATCATGCGGGTTTGCGGGCTTATACCGCCAGCACCCGCGGCGGCATTGGCGGAATCTTTGAGCGCCATGTAGAGGGCGGGACCCAATCCCGAGCCGAGGCCAGCGAATACGCCTGAGAGAATGCTCGAACCGAGCGCGCCCATCGCGCCTTCGCTCCTGATCCACTGATATAAATTGCTTCCTCCCTGGTGCCATCCCCCCGCCTGGGCATAGGCGGCGGTGCATGACGCAAGGAAAATGGATGCAACGAAGCATGCGAATATGAATAAGGATGCGGCGGAGATACCGCGGCTTTCCTTCCTGGCAAGGAATACCGCTCCGATGAGAAATGCCAGTCCCAATAGTGTGTCGAACGCGCCGGGAATAAATGTGTGGATGGCGAATCCTATCGAGCCGCCGATAAGCGCGATATAGCCTGCTTCCATTTTGAAATCTTTTATCTTCGGGCCCTGGGCGACGCCATAAGTCAGGTTCCAAATCGAATGCACCAGCAGCGCCAGCGCCTGCCTTGCGCTTGAGAGGATGAGCGCGCCGAGGCCGATCGCGACCGCAATGCTTGCGAAGAAGTTCAGCAGGGAGCCGATTACAAGTCCGACGCCCGCGCCGCTTGCGAGGTTGGCGGCGGCCATCATCAAGTCGCCCCTGGAGTAGCGGATTATCGAGCCGGGAATACGCAGTATCGCCCTTGTGGCCCTTGCGATGTGCTTGTGGAAGAACATCCCGAGGAGGCCGAAGAAAATGGGCACGGCAACCATCATGACAACCCCGCCATAGATACCCGTTCTCACGGCGCCGTGGTGACCGAGTCCCATTATTCTTTCGATGAGTCCGAGCCCCTCTTCGGACAACGTGTGACCGTTGTTTTTGATGACTATCAGGAAGAAGTACAGTGCCGACATCCCGAGCATCATAAGTATGGTAATCGGGAGCCTGCGCATGAAATATTTACGGGTCAACTTGAGTACGGAGCGGGCGATGTGCCGGAATTCGCGGGAAGGCGCTTCGCGGGAGATGTCGAACGGCCCATCATAGGGTGCCCACCTTCCATTAATCCATTTGAGCCACTTCCCGGTATCGGCGCTGATTCGAAACCACGCGCCGTCGTCGGTTTGCACCAGGAGTTCCGACGCGGAAGCTCGATACTCATCGTTTGTGATCCTGCTTTCGTGCAGGTCGTCGGTGAGCTGATTGAACCGGGATTCAATCTCGTTAAAAGGCATGGCTCTATTTTACCCGCGTGAGGGCCGATGGCACAACCGAATGAGGCGGGGAAGGCGGCTGAACCACAAGGCACACTGAAAGGAAGTTGTTACATCTCGAAATTTTCGGAAGGGGTATTTTTGTTCCAGGCGTATGGGATGTCGGTGCGTTGTTTGGGGAGGTAGCCGGATTTGACGCAGGTGATGGTGAACTGCGCGATGGGTTGATTGCCCGCATCCTTGCAGGGGACTTTCCAGAAGACATAGTGGCCGCGCTCATCGGTAACGCGGTTCTGGAATACGCCGCCGGTCTGTGAGCCGCCGGAGATGGAAAGCTGCGCGTTTTGGATCGGCATACCGGTGAGTGAATCGGTGACCATACCGTTGATGCAGCATATCTGGCCGGTGATGTCGCTGAGGTAGGCGGGGCCGAGTCCGAAATCGACGACAACTGTTTTGTCGGCTTCGACGACGACCGAATAGAGAGTTGACATTGTATCGAATGTCACCGTCGCCTGGTGTGTCTCGACCTGTATGTTGTAATGCCCCGATTTGAGTGGCAGCGAATATTCACCGGTCGAAGGAATCACGATTGGGTCGGGAGAGTCGCCATCGGGTTCGACCGGGGTGATGGTCAGCTTCGTCCCCCCGGCTTTCAGGTAGGTGACGGCATCGAAGACGCTTCCTTCGAGGATGCCATATGTGACAGGCTCGATGGTCAGTTCGGCATAGTGGTAGAGGTTGATGTCGTTGCCGATGCTCTTCGCGATGAGCAGGATGTCATATGTGCCTGGCGCGGCAGCGCTTATGTCGAAAGAGCCCTGCCAGTGATTGGGGCCGGTATTGGTCAGCTCGATGGACGCGCCGGTGATGGCGACGGTGTCGGCCCAAACGCCCTGGGTATCGTTCTGCTGGTCGAGGACATCGCACGAGATTGTCGCGGTTGAAGCGGCGACCTGGGTTTCGATGTTGTAGATGTACAGCGGGTCTTTCTGGATACCGGGCCAGCTCGCGTCGATGGTATAGGGGATGTAGAACATCGGATGGTGGTCGGCGCTTATGAAGATTTCGTATGGCTCGGTGTAAATCGCGGCGGGGGCGAACAGCAAATCGGTCGACGTTTTTGCGAAATACCGGAACGGGCTGATGAAAACACCCCAGAGATTGGTGTATGCATCGGGATTTTCGAGGTCATATTCGGCGGTGCCATCGAGCAGGATAATCCCCCTGACGGAGTACGCGGAGACTTGCGTCGGGTTCTGGAGTCCGATGTTGAGGGAATAGATATGGGTGACCGGGTCGAAGCCGATGAGTTGGACGGTGACGCATTGGGGGCACGTGGTGAGGATGAGCGAGGTGATGTCGTAATGCTTGGACGCGGCGCGGTTTGGGGATATGGCGGCGGTCATCGAGGATGTGTCGATCTCGATCGTGTATGCGCCGAGGAGTGAGTGTCCGGGATGCTGCCCGGGCGACGGGATGATGTCCGGCGTTGTGGCGAGTGGTGATGCGGAGGAGCATCCGGTGGCGATGAGGAGCAACAGGAAGAGGATGGAGATGAACATGTAGATGAATTTGTTCATTGCTGCA
>CAZSPL010000246.1:0-5086 GCA_964608735.1 uncultured Planctomycetota bacterium
TGTCACGCCGGCGTTTCCCGCGGATGTTATCCCGAGCACGCCGACGCCGGAGAAAAGATCGAGCAGGCGTCCCGGGCTCACCCCCGCGACAGCGCGTCGCGCATGTTCGTAGAGCGTCGGCATCAATGATTCGTTGGCCTGGGTAAAACTTTCGGGCGTGAAGCGGAAACCTTTCCCGGCGATGGTCCTCTTGATGGCGCGCACCGGTGGGAATTTGGATTCGAGCTCGTCGAGCACGACGCGCATCATGCGTCGCACCTTGCGCATCGGGGAGCGTCCCGGCGAGAACATTATCCGCCGGTCTTTGTGGTCGATGACGAACGGCGCGCGGAGGGCGAATCGTCCCTGGTATTTCCCGATAAGCCCGGCGCAGATTTTTTTCACCTTTCCCGGCAGGTCTCGCGCGAAGGATGGAAGAAGCATGCATTCGTCGAGATCGATGACATTGCGCTTCGCGGGATTAATCAGCCCGCACCATGTGTCGCGCCCGTTGTACCAGAGGTGGAACGTGACGTGGCTGCGGTAGCCGTATTTCATCCCCGACGGCTCGACCTTCACCTCATCGACATCCGCGCCGCCGAATTTCTTGAGGCAGTCGGCGATACGTTTGCCCTTGATTTCGAGTTCGAGTTCATATTGAAGATGCTGGAACGCGCACCCGGGGCATTCGCCGAAATACTTGCACGGCGGGGCGACGCGTCGCTCGCTCGGCTCGATGATGCGCACGAGTTCCGCGACATCGAACCGGTCTCCGCTCTCGACGATGCGGCACTCGACGACATCCCCCGGCGCGGTATACGGCACGAAGATGACTTTCCCCTCGTGACGTCCCACACCGCGTCCGTAGCTGTCGGCGGCGTAGATTTTTATGTTTTCAAGCTGAGTGTCTTCCACAATACGAATCCATAAGGGATTTACTTCCCTCTCACCGCGGCGAGGCTTTCGGTATACGGCTCCCTCGCGATGCCCTTTTCGGTGATAATACCGGCGATGAGTTCGTGGGGGGTGACATCGAACGCCGGGTTGTAGACCTTCACCCCGCCGATGAGCTCGATGCCGTTCACGAGACTGAGAATTTCCTTCGCGTCGCGCTCCTCAATCGGGATATCCGCGCCCGAGGCGATGTTGAAATCGACGGTGCTCAGCGGGGCGGCGATGTAGAACGGGATGCCGTGGTATTTCGCGAGCACCGCGACTGAGTAGGTGCCGATCTTGTTGGCGGAATCGCCGTTGGCGGCGACACGGTCGGCGCCGGTGATGACCACATCGACGCGTCCCTGCTTCATCACATGCCCGGCCATGTTGTCGCATATAACGGTGAAATCGATTCCCTCTATGGCGAGTTCCAGCGAATTAAGTTTCGCGCCCTGCTGTCGCGGACGGGTTTCATCGACCCACACGTGAAGCCGTTTCGCCTTCCGATGCGCCGAACGTACTACCCCCACGGCGGTGCCCCATCCGGCCGTCGCGAGGGCGCCCGCGTTGCAGTGGGTAAGCACGTTCATGCCGTCGGCGAGAATCGACTGCCCGTGCTCGCCGATCGCCTTGTTGACGGCGATATCCTCGGCGCGCATGCGTTCGGCTTCATCGAGTAGCAGCTTCGCGACCTTCCCGCCGGGCGCGCCCTTGTTCGCGTCGATGAGCTTGCGCATCCGCTCGATGGCCCAGAAAAGATTGACCGCGGTAGGACGGGTGCGCGCGAGGCGCTGGAGCACTTCATCCATTTTCGCGGCGAATTCGGCGGGTTCGCGCGACGCATATTCCCGCGCGCCCATCGCGACGCCGTAGGCCGCGGCGACGCCTATCGCAGGAGCGCCGCGTATGACCATGGTTTCGATGGCGCGTGCGATTTCATCGTGGGTGTCGTATTCGCGCTCCTTCCACTGGCCGGGGAGTAGTGTCTGGTCGACCATCTTGACGACGCCGTCCTCGTAGTAGACAGGTTTTATATCCTTCGGCACGGTTGTACCTCCGATGACGTGGGAGGATATTCTATCACAGAAGAGCCGCGGGACGGCGATAGGTTTACTGACCACGAATCTGTGTGGCACGGACAAGCGGTTGCCAGTCCTCATTGCACTTCCGCCACGCCCGAAGCTTGTCCGTGTCTTCAAGCGCGCATCACGGCTGCCGCCGTCGCACAAGAGTGCGAATAGATACGCGCTACCCGGGATTTGTTAAAGAAGAATATCCAGCAAATCATAAAGGGAATGGATTGTGGGGATATCATCTTCCGCGCAACTACCGTCCCGATCCAGCACTACTCCCTGCATGCCGAGCGCGATGCTCTTCTCGACATAAGGCGCGATGTCATCCACGTACAGCAGATTCCCCGCCGGAAGGCCGATAGAATCGATCGCGGATTTATAAATCCGCTCGTCGGGTTTCATGCATCCGATGAACGCCGAGATGGTCATACCGTCGAAATATTCATCCAGCCCCTTCACTTTCATCAACTCATCGAGGTAACGGAACGAGTTCGAAAGCATGTGCAGAATGTAGCCGCGCCGCTTGAGTTCGGCGAGCACGGGCACGGTTTCGTCATAGACGATATACCACGCCGGGTCGGACTGAAGCCTGACCAGTTCCTCGATGAGCGCGTCATCGGGCGATGAATACCCCAGCTCGTGAAGCGCGTAGCTGTAATATTTGCGGAACTGCCCGGTCTCGGCTTCGGCGGATGTATGCAGGTGGTGGGATTCATCGAGAAGGCGGCTCACCTTGCGCATGACCGATTCGACGTCGGCCTCGTTGACATCGATGCCCCACCTGTCAAGCACCGAATCGACGAACGGCGGCGGCCACCATCGGTGCTCGGGAGCATGGAGGATGACATCGCCGCAATCGAGGATGACGGCCTTTATGCGTGATGTGTCAATACCGTGAGTCATAGAAATAAAAAACTCCTTGGCGCGCCTATCCCTTCCCCCGTTTCAAATCAGCGTCGACCTCCGCATCGGCACGCTCCTGCTCGAATGCTTCCTCCGCCTTGCGCTTGGCTGTCAGCGCTTCATCGGCGAAGATGATATGCTCCAGCAGCTTGAATGCCTTCTCGGCGCGCTCTTCGAGCTTGTAGACAGTCTTCACGATTTTCGCGCGGTATTCATCGCGGTCTTCGAGGATATCCTCCATCGCTTCGCTGATGCCCTCGGGCCCGAGTACGGGTACGCGTCCAACCGGCTTGAAATCGAACTCCCGCAGGAATTCATCTATCTTCGGGTCGTAGCTTATCCCCGCGAACGGTACTTTCGCTTTCGCCGCGAATATCAGCGAATGGAGCCGCATACCGAGCACGAATTCGAATCGCCCGAACAGGCCGAGGGTTTCCGATGGCAGCCACCGCTTCTTCAGAACGGTCGGCTTCTCTTCCATAAGCGCCGCGATTTTCTCGGCGAATTTCGTATCCGACGGATGATGGAACGGCACGAACACCGGGTGCATGTCATAACCCTGGGCGATGATATCCACCGCGCGCGCGAGCCCGGCGATGGCGCGCTTGTCCTTCGGGCTTCCCTTGACCGCCACTCCGAACATCGGGCCGCCTATCTCATCGAGATCCTCCTCGAAGACGACATCCTTCAACCGCTCATCGGAACATGGCTGAAGCAAAAACGCCGGGTCGGCGACGAGTTCGAGCGGGGTATGGAGAGGCATATGCGGTTTCAAAAACGCGACCGACGAAATATCGCGCAACGTCACCGCCACCGCCTGCGAAAGGAATTCCTTCACAAGCCATTCGCTGGAAAACCGCTTGAACGGCCCGAGTCCCTGCGCGAGGATGAACACGCGCCGCCCGAGGATATACGCAAGGAACAGCACGGAGATGTAATACAGCAGCGAGCGGAAGCTGGTCTTGTCCTGCAGAAGTCCTCCGCCGCCCTGTACCAGCAGATGGCAGCGGGTGATGTCGCGTATGAGCGTGAGCGGGTTGGTGCGTTTGGACGACGCGACATCGTACTGCTTCGTCGTCCTCGCGGGATTCGACGACAGCACCGTGAGTTCGATATCCTTCATCGCCCCGATGCGCTTGATCGCGGCTTCGAGGATGGCTTCATCGCCGAGGTTGTCGAACCCGTAGTATCCGTGAAGCACCAGTCTCTTTCGCGGCATGGCATTCATTTTACCATTGATGAGGAGGATTGGCTTCCGCCCGATGTTCCTTTATCTCAGGAAATCCCCATAAAAAGAGAGGACGCGACATTGGCCGCGTCAGCTCCTGGAATCCAGATTTCCCACATCTTCTATAGGAGGTTCTCTCGTTGGATAAGATTCAATTTGGGGGATTGAGGTTCACCGGGAGGGGGGTTTTTCGAGGGGAATTTTATGTCAGCCCTTGGGACAGTCCCTTGGCAGATTCCCGCATGGATTTGCATCATGCGTTTGGGGACAGTCCCGCGGGCTGCGTAAACCGAAAGGGGGATTTTTCGGAGGGGATTTTCGGGCGGGCCCGACGGATTTAGTCGACGACGAATTCCATCTGGCCGATGCCGCGGGCGAGTCCGGCGGCGGGGTCGTAGACGCCGATCACCCTGCACGTCCAGCGGCCTTCCTCCGGGAACCGCCAGTTGCACTTGTATTCCCGCTCGGCGCGTGCCTCGGCGCGCACGAAATACTCCTCGCTGAAGAAGCTTTCCTTCTCGAAATGAAGCGAGAGGACATCGAAATCATTCACTGTCTTTATGCTGAGTTCGAGTTCCTCCCCGGCGGTAACTTCGGCGGGAAGTACCGACGGCTCGGTCTCGAATATCTCGTGCCTGTAGAAATCCTGCGTAACGAAAATCGTGCCGTATCCCGAAAGCCGCTTCGCACCGGCGTTCCGCCCGAAGATGGTCGTGTCGGAATTCGCATCCTGGCAGAAGCCGATGCCGACATGGGTTGCATGGGGGTCGAGGAGATTCCTCAGGTGCGGGTCGCTGTCGCGGAAACCGTCCATCAGATCCGAGACGAGCCTCGGGAGCGATGCGCCATCGGCGCGGTATACGCCGACGTTCTCGGTCACGATGCAGCTCAGCCCGGCTTTGCGCACACGGTCGTTCGCGCCGCGGCCGTCGGGATCGAAGTGCCCGAAGAAATCGCGCTTGACCAT
>CAZSPL010000247.1:0-5066 GCA_964608735.1 uncultured Planctomycetota bacterium
ACTTCATGCGGAAGAAGACATAATGAAATATTGTGTGATTACTCATGTTTATAAATAAGTTTGGGCGGTATATCGAAAAACCAGGAGGATCAAATGACCAGGATACTTATAATCGAAGACGAACTCGACATGCTCACCGGGCTCGAGCATAACCTCAAGTTCGAGGACTACGAGCCGTTAACCGCGGCGGACGGCAAGCAGGGGCTTGAAAAATGGCAGAAGGAAAGCCCGGACCTCGTGCTTCTCGACCTGATGCTGCCCAAGATGTCGGGGCTCGACGTGCTGAAGAAAATGCGCGCCGCCGGGGATAAAACCCCCGTCATCATCCTGACCGCCAAGGGACTCGAAACCGACAAGGTTATCGGGTTGGAGCTCGGGGCGGACGATTATCTGACAAAGCCGTTCGGCCTGAGGGAATTGCTTGCGCGCATCAAGGCAGTGCTTCGGCGCACAGTCGGCGAGAAGCCCGCCGGGAGATATACGTTCGATGAATTCACCTTCGATTTTCGTGCGATGGAAGCCTACGACGGCGATGAGCGGATGGAGCTCACCAAGCGGGAATTCGAGATAATGCGCATATTCCTGCGACGTCCGGGCGAAGCGGTAAGCCGCCAGGACTTGATTGCCGAGCTGTGGGAAATCGAGGGGGATTATTATCCGACCACGAGGACCATCGATAATTACATTGTGAAACTGAGGAAGAAACTTCGCGACGACCCGGAGAATCCGCGCTACATCCATACGGTGCACGGCGTGGGATATAAGTTTACGGGATAGATTAACTTCTACCTGAGCTTGATGACTTTCAGTCCCGCCCATGAGTCGGCGACGAATGCATAATCGCCAGCGACCGCAACGCTCAAGGCATATTCAGGGGTATCAATTTCATCGATGATGGAAACCTGCGCGGGGGGATCGATGTCGAGTATCTGCAGGCCGGCTACTCCGCATGTCACATAGGCATATTCCCCGACGACCGCGATATCGGTGGCCCATCCGGGAAGCTGGATTGAATACACCAGCGATGCTGTCTGCGGCGGGTCTATATCGACAAGCTGAAGGCCGCCGTCGCCGTCGGCAAGCCCGGCGTAGCCGTTAAATACCGTTATGCCGCCGAATGCATGCCCCGGCGTCGCGACGGTGATTACCATGACGGGATTTGCCGGCAGCGAAACATTGACGATGTGCAGCCCTTCGGTGCGGTCGGCGAGGTAAGCATATTCGTCCCTCACCGCGACATCCTTGAGATGCCCCGGGGTATCCACCTCACCGACGATCGCCGCGTCCTCCGGTGGATCCACATCGACGATGATCAGTCCCCTGTCGTAGTCCGCGATGTATGCATAGCCGTCCATGACATCGACATCCTCCGGATGCCCGGCGACATCCACAGTCTTAATCACCGAAGCGCTTTCGGGCGGGTCGATATCGACGATTCGCAGTCCGTTATCCCAGTCCGCGAGGTAGGCGTAGCCGTCGCCCACGCGCACACCCTTGAGGTAGCCGCTTATGCCGACTGTTTTCACGATCTCGACATTTTCCGGGTCACTGATATCCATTATATGCAGGCCGCCGGTTCCCGCTGCGACGTAGATGAAATCTCCCGAGCGCGTGACGTCGATCGCGTCACCGAGGGTGACGACCGTATCGACGATGCCGGGAATCTCGCCCGGGGTGACCGGTTCGCCGTTTTTACATCCGTTGAATCCGAGAATGATTATCAGCGCGAAGAGAATAGCGATTTTCTTTAGCATAAGTCTTCCGCCCCACGTGATTAAGATACATGAACGCTACATATTAATTCAAAGCATGTCAAGCGGGAATTGGCGATAGGCACGCCCATCCTCGAAGACTCGGAGTGAGCGTGGCACCCGGACACGGAAATTGTTTCTTCAGGATGCCGAGCATGATATATTTTACCCCGGCGATGAGCATTATCAGTGAAATATCGAGCGGGCGGATTATTGTCTCCGACGGCGCGATGGGAACCGAGCTTCAGAGGCGCGGGCTTCCTCTCGGCAAAAGTCCGGAGCTTTGGAATTTAGAGAATCCCGATGTGGTAAAGCAAATTACCGCCGAATATATCGCCGCCGGTGCGAGGCTCGTGGAGACGAGCACTTTCGGTGCGAACCGGTATATTCTCCAGAGACACAGGCTCGAAGACAGGCTCCGGGAGATGAACATTGCCGGCATGGCGCTGGCGCGTCGGGCAATCGATGAATCGGGGGTTGATGAAAAGATTTACCTTTTCGCGTCGCTGGGTCCGACCGGGAAATTTCTCGAACCCCTTGGCGACATGACGAGCGGGCAGCTTGCGGATGCGGTTCGCGAGCAGGTTTCGGCGTTTGTGGATTCTGGCGCGGACGGGGTGTGCATCGAGACCATGACCGACATCGCGGAGACGGAGATTACCCTCGGGGCGGTGAAGGAAGCGGGGCTGGAATGCATCGCGCTCATGTGTTTCGACAAAACGCCGCGGGGATTTTTCACGATGATGGGAGTGGATATTCCGACGTGCGTGAAGGTTCTCATAGACGCGGGCGCGGATGTGATAGGCTCGGGATGTGGCGGGGGCTGCGCGGAGCATATTGAGATAGCGCGCCTGATGAGGTCGCTCACGTCGCATCCGATGGCCATACATCCCAACGCCGGTAAGCCGGAGGTCGTCAACGGGGAGATAATCTATCCGGAATCACCGGCAGTATTTGGCGATGCCGCCCGCGAGCTTGCTCGCATCGGCGCCAATATAATCGGCGGTTGTTGCGGGAGTACGCCGGAGCATATAAGTGCGGTTTGCGGGGGAGTGGAGTCAGGGTGATGAGTGAATTTCCTGACCGTTGACCACTATAGACATCTCATTAAGTTTTTTAATGGCCTGTTCAGCCCATTGGCGAACCTCGGGATCGGGATGCTCTTTCAGTTCGCCAAGGATTTCATAATATTCTTCAACCCGGAAAATAAATGTGCCGTTAAAAAAGTAGTCGAATAAATCGTCTTTGCCGTGGTGGGGCACTTGAATCCCTTCCCTTGAGGCTTCTAAAAACACAGGCACCGAGTAAAGCGCCTCCGGCCCGCATCGCAAGATCATGTCAAGAATAGAGCGCGCTTGAAACTCATCCTGGGTGAAAAGTGTTTTGATCACCGGGCCGAGCTTCTCAATATTCCTGCAGAACTTCGCTGAATCGGCCGCAAAGAAAAAATCCCCGGGGAAATAACTTTCTTTCACACACTGCTCGATTGCGGGAAGAGTAATATCATATTCATCCCCCATCGACAGCAAACTGCAGATGGCCATTCTGCGCAAGCGCACATTTTCATGGTCCAGGAAGCGGATATAGATATTCTTGAGATCTTCGCGATGCTCGCGCCCCAGGGAGTTTATTATGCCGGGAATATAAATCATTATAGAGCTGTCATCTATACTCGCATAGGTTGTCCAGACATCGATCACTCGAATGGGATTCTCGCCTCTGTCAACCAACAGGTGGGCGATGTAATTTTTATAATCTGGGGACGGTTTTTTAAGCTCTTCCCAAAGCAATCCGGTCATCATCCTCTGCAATTTCCTTCGTTCGAGGGCAACTTTACCGCCATAATATCTCTTGATGAATTCAGTCTCTTCATCCGGGGTGAGCCTTGATAGAAACACCGGATCGGGATCGCCCAGCAATATAGTGTCGATCCGCTCTTTCACATCAGAGGGATTATCGTATGCAGCCAAATATTCATCATCGGATTCAAGAAATTTACCCGCGTATGCCCTGAGAGCCTCCTCAGCGGCGTGATGGAGCCGCAAATCAGTTTCGTCGAGAAGGGCAAGGATGGGTTCGAGGTAGGTATAACTAAGGATAGGGATCAGTTCGAGGCCGACTGAATTAATATTCTGCTTGTATTTCTCAACGATAGGCCATAATGATCTCTCGCCCGCCTCTATTATTGCGTGGGTTACCTCCGTTCTCACATCTCCCTTGTAATTGAAATACTCATTGATAAGAAAAAGCAGGGGACCATCATTTTCTTTGGATAGCTCAATGAATGCCTTAACAGCAGATCGTCTGACTCCTTCATCCCCGTGACGGTATACACTCCAGACAATCGGCATCAACCAGCTCTGGTCAGGAGTGATGCTGTCGAGCAGATTGATAAGAGGCTGATAATCGTTGCGCCCATCAGGGTGAGGGGATTCAGCTATAGCGGATTCGAATCTTCGGGCAAGCTCCCTGTCGCGTATATTGACGGAGAACAGGACTTGGAACGCGATTCGTCGAGCGAGTTGAGACGGACTGTTTAAGTAAACATCTATCACGGCGGGAATGTATTCTTCAGGAAATTCGAACCCAGCACTTGAACCACGCCCGGGGGTGCTATTGCATTCGATAGCAGATGGAAGCGCTCTTGCGGCCGCGCAGGCGAGCTGGAAGTCATCCGATCCGAGGGCTTCGACAATTTCAGAGAGGAAATTCGCAGTACCTCCACTGTAAGCTACTGCCGCCCATAGTCTTTCATCGCCTTGTCCGTTCAAGGCAATATCTCGAAGGATAGGATCTATCTCATCAGTATTAACTGGATAATACCAGGCAAGATAAACGGTTCTCGCCGCTGTTGCACGAACGAGAGGATCGTCCGTTTGGAGTAATTTATATAATTTGGCTCGTAAATGCCGGTCTGCCCTGATCCTACTTGCGATCTCTATCGAGGCGGCGTTGCGCTTGAAAGCCGATTCATTAGAGAAATCATCAAACAACTCACCGGTTGACTTCCGCACCGGCTTGAAGAGCTCCCATGAAATAAATCCGAAAATGAAGAAGCCGATGATAAAGATGCCGAGGCCGATGAAGGCGGCTCGCAGGATAAGCCGGAACCATTTGAATTTGTGTTTCCCCTTATTCATGTTGTGCCTGCTTCAGAAGACCCCCCCTTAATCCCCCCCACGCTAAGGCGTGGGGGGGAGATAGAACGGAAGGGTTCTCCGAGCGCGTTCGGGATTATCGTTTTGCAAAAAGTGCCAAGTTTGCGCATTAACACGTTTACTTACTAATGAGATAACCAGAGATAAAGATTCGTTC
>CAZSPL010000248.1:0-5048 GCA_964608735.1 uncultured Planctomycetota bacterium
ATCAATGTTCTGAATCTGTCGATACTAAGCAGAAGCAGCAAATTATATCAAGCATAAGAGCGCTGAAGAGCATAAATGCTACGGAATCAAGACTTGCAGGCGAAAAACTTGTTTCAGGAGGGGAGGACTCTGTGCCTTTTGTATTGGATTTACTGATTGACAGTATCGAGACCAATAATGCTGTACTACAGAACAAATCTTACATGATAATAAAGCGGATTGGTTCTCCTGCACTGCCCTATATTTCGAAGGAGCTAAATAATGAAAACTGGCAGGTGCGGGAAAGTATGATCGCGCTAATAGGAGAAAGCGGTGTTGAGGCTTATCCTTATGTCGATGGTGTTATACAAGCTTTTGATGATCCATCTACTGATGTTAGATGGACTTCTTTACAAGCGGCACGGAAAATTAAACCGAGATTCAGCTTGATATATCCACATATTACTGCGCTACTAAATGATGATGAAGTTGGCATTGTGATAATCGCTTTAGCCCTCATCGGTGATTATGGATGCAAAGCTGCAACCTCGGTCTCTGACATTACTCCAATACGACAAACGGCAGATACTGAGATTCAAAATATGGTTGATGTCACGATTGCTCGGATTGGAGGCACGGAAGAGGATATCGCATTTTTAACAAGTTTTGTGAAGAGGGAAGACGGAACGCCGAGGAGAATAGCTATAAGAAGTCTCAGTCAATTCTCGGTAGATATTTCAGAGATTGTTAGAGTTTTAATCGAACTACTTAAAGATAAGGATGTTAGACTAATAGCGATCGAGACATTAGGTGAAATCGGCCCAGAAGCAGTTGATGCATTACCAGCATTAAATAGGCTCGCAGAAGATGAAAACGATTTAGTCATGATTGACTACATTTACAGAGCCATTGATGCTATTGAAGGCTCTGGAGCCAGTTAAAAGGAGCAAGCAGCCGTTAAGAGTATAATTAGTTATTGAACCCCGATAATTCATGACAGTCGCCTAGCAGAAAGTGGCAGTCACCTATTACATCCAGCAATACTACGGTAGCCCTGTTGCGACCTATCTGCGAGTACCAAGGCTCTTGGGTTTCAAGAAATATGTGGTAGAATACAATTACGACAACATGGGCAGGCTGGTGAACAAGACGGTGCGGGACACGGCGCGGATATACACCGACACGTCGATGCAGGACTCGGGCAACCGGTTCGAGACCGACTACCAATACGACGGACGCGGACGGTTCGTGCGCGAGCGGATAATGCGCTACGACCCCTCCAACGGGCGGTTGGCGGTCACCCAGCAATAATAGCGACAATCACCCATCATATATTGCAACAATATGTTAGCCTTGGGCATCTGCGCGAGGAAGCTACTATTCCCGGCATCGGAATACCCGGTTACTCAAGCTCCACATACCCGCGGCGGTAATGGAGTTCCCACAGGGAAGAGGATGGATTGTAGGAACAGAACGCGATGTGCCACTTGTCGTCGGGCGTGACCATGAAATCGGTGTATCCATTCTCGTCGAGCGCGCCGGAAATCACGATAGGCTCGGTCCAGGACGCGCCGCCCGATGTCGATATCGCCGCGTAGATATCATCGACTTCCCACCATATAACGCACAACACCGGGGTGCCGTCGAGGACGTAGCGATAGACCGGGTTGTCGCGAAGTTCCACGGCGGATTGGCGTATGACGACTGGATTCGACCACGATGCCATATCCGTTGAATGCGTGTAGCAGAGTTGATAATCGCCGGATGCATCGACCGTACGGATGAATGTCACGTGGTACCCGCCCTCGTCGATGTACAGCCCCGGGTCGTGCGCGTCGCTGGTGCCCGATGCGTCGCCGTCCCATACAACGGTCGTGGCATCCCACACCTGCCAGTCCGACGTGTTATGCGCGAGCTTTATCGTGTTGGCGGTCTGGTCGAAGAACGCGACATAGGCGACATCGTCGTACAGCGCGGTCGAACGCACGCGGGAGAGGCGTCCCGGGTCGGAGATGATATACTCCGGCACGTATTCGAATCCGTTGGGCACGACTTCGCCGTAAAGCCGGTCCGGGAGAATCGAGCGCTTGAATCCCACCGAGCCCTGCCCGTCGGAAAGCACATGCACATAGCGGTCGGCATCCTGGAGTATCTCCTGGTTGTAATCCGGCGGGTCGTTGGCATAGTGCGCGTGGTCATTGGTGAACGGGCTGTAGAAAAGCGAGTTGCAGTAGCCGTACCAGAACTGCAGCGGGTCGGCGTCGAAATACCAGTGGTTGGCGGTCATCCAGCACCCGTTGTGGAGCGTGCCGATGGCGGGCCAGATTTTAACCGTGTCGCCGAAGATGATGTCGTAGTAATTCGTGGTGAAGCCATAGTCCCAGTCGTCCCAGTTGTCGCCGGAATCGACCGATTTGACCCCCATCGACTGCGAGCGATAGAACACCGGCGGCCCGGGTTCTTCCCACCATTCGATGTATGCTATCACCATCTCGTCGTCGACTTCGCGGCATATCGCCGGGAATTGCTGGTGATGCCCGGCCACCATCGGTTGGATGACGACTTCATCTTCGAGGATGAGGTCCGCCGGGACGGTTGGATTCTCTTCCGCGACCGGGATGGCGAACATCATATATGCAGCCTGCGTTTTTCCCGGAAGCAGTCCGCCATAGCCGGACGATTCGCATTCGGCGGTGACGAGAATATCGATCGCATCCGGTGATGGCGTCGCCGATATGATTTCCACCGCGTATGTCGAATATCCGATACCGCCTCCCGATGGAGTTATGCCCGATGCCGGCGCGAAATTACCGGGGCTTTCGACCGAAATGATATTCAATTCAGCGTTGAACCAGTCATAGACATCGACTGAAATTTCGAGCGCGCCGCCGGAATCGACGCCGTCGTTCCACAACGTGTTCTCGACCGTATGAACGGTGATATTCCACGCTTCGGGACGGTTCGCGTCGGGGGCGAAATCATCCGGCGCGGTCCATGGCTGCCCGCCTGTGGGATACCGCCACGATGCATCGACCGCATAATTGAATGCGAACGCGCCATCCCCCATGTGGATCGTGAAATGCCGAACATTCTTCGCGCCCGCGCTGAACACGCCGCGCCCGGACGGGTCGACATCGCTCAACGGGGCACCGGGGTCATCGAGCTCATCGCAGTAATATTTATAGCCGTTCAATGTCGAGGTGAAATTCGCCGCCGAATCGGGCGTCCCGAGCAGGCCGTCGTTGTAGCCGAATATGGTGCCGGTATTCACCGGGAACTCGACCGGGTTCCACCAGCGCGTGAAGCCGTCGGGATTGAGCAGCCGGACATCGCCGTCGCCGGGGAGGAGGATATCCGGGTCGGTGAATCCGGCGATGCTTCCATCGGAAATCAGCACCCCGCACACATCGAAGCCGGTGAATTCGGTCAGGCCGAGGAACGGGTGGCGCAGGCCGATGTCCGCTTCGATGATGTTGCCGTTGAACTGAAGCGAATCGAGTGTGAGATTCACCAGCGCGGGGGGTTCGAGGAACGGCAGCGCGTTGAGATGCGTCTCGCTCGTGCGAATGGGAATGACGTCGAGCGTCCGGGATTCCATGTCGGCTTCGAAGCGGTAGAGGCCCCATAGCTGATGGGCCGCGACGGTTTCACGCGGCGCACCGGGTTCATCATTCGGCTGGGTCATCGAGCCACCCGAGCATCCCGAGAAAAATATTCCGACAAGTATTATAAGGATAATGCCTTTACGCACTGCTCATACCTCCATACGCGTAGCTATAACTACAATAAGTCTGATGAGTTTCCGGGAGGGATACTTAGCTCTCGCCGAACGCGCTTGCTTCTGCTAAAATTTACGGACATTCAAAGGAGGGATTCGAGATGAAAACATCGACAAAGATTATCCTGCTTGCGGTAGCGTTGTTCTTCATATCCGGCATCTTCGGATGCAGCGGCTTAATCGTGCTGCCAGGCCCGGCGGTACCGCCCGCGGCCGAACGTCTTATCACTCAGAGCGTCATCGGGCCCGACGGCGGCACAATCGATTCGTACTGGTTCAGCATCGTGTTTCAACCGGATGTACTGACCAGGGATACTATGGTCTGTGTTTTCGCAGGTACAATATCGGACGTACCGGAGGGGGTTGTACTCGGGGGGCTCCCGCTGCACATAATCGTGGATTCAGACGGCTATTTCGAATACACCGTGGATTTCAGGACCGATGGGTTATCCGTCGCTGGAGGGGATTTCACATCGGCGAATAAATATGTCGACATCTACGGTACCTGGCGGCAGGAAGGGGAATATGAGAGGGCCGCCGCATGGGCGAAAAGGGATGGCGGCTCTATCATGGCCACCGTCAACAAGAATGACATCACCATTGCACTGGTCGATTATTCAGGCATCCCGCAGCTCACATCGCCCGCCATTTTCACCGACGACCCGCGACAGCTCGCGCCGCAATATCAGCGCTACGCCGAGCTCGTCACATTCAACCCGCTGAACCTCGGGCCGTTGAATGGGCGCATCCCGGTGATTTTCATCCACGGGCTGGATATAACGCTGCCCGATGAGGAGGAGGATTTCCGCGATGACCAGACACCGCATAGCGAAGGCTACTGGGAAGTGCTTCTCAACCGGTTGAACGGCGTCAACGCGGCATTCACATATTTCAAATTCTTCTGGTATGCCTATCCCACCGGGCTGACTATATGGGGCGAGGATGGTTCCGCCGCGCTGCTCGGCGACGAGCTCACCGCGTGGGCGAACACCAACGATCCTGTGCTGCTCGACAAGCCGGTGATTATCATCGCGCACTCGATGGGCGGACTCGTCGGCCGCGAATACATGGAGCACCAGGGGGGGAATGTATTCCGAATCATGACATTGAATACTCCGCATTATGGCTCACCGCTCGTGAATGTGGGTTACGACATCGGATGGTTCAATTCGTTTTTCACCGATGGGATAATGGACCTCGCATGCGATGAGACAATCAAATATAAGTACCTGCTGTTCACGCGCACGTCGGTTGTCGATGAAAACCTCGGATTGAGAGCGCTGAACAACGA
>CAZSPL010000249.1:0-5026 GCA_964608735.1 uncultured Planctomycetota bacterium
TTTAACATCATCAAGGCCGTGCTGCTCGCATCGGCAATCGCGGTCGCCGGATGGAGCATCTCCGTACGCGGCGCGCGCATCCTGGACGCCGAGGTGCTCGCGGACATGCTCAAGGGGGGCGCGAAACACCCCCTCGAACTCCGCGAGCTGAAAAGCATGATCGACCATGGGAAGGTGCAGGAAGCCATCACCGGGCTGCTTGAAATCCTGCGCGAGGATGACAACAACTTCGCCGCCCATTATTTCCTCGGCATCGCCTATGCCAAGCGCGGGCTTTCGAGCGAAGCGCTCCACGAATTCGACCGCACGCTCGAACTCGGCGGATGGGAGGGCCGCGCGCTGTACAACAAGGGGGTCATCTACGAATCGCTCGGCTTCAACGACCAGGCATACTCGGCATACGAAGCCGCGCGCGTGATCGACCCGGAGAACCGTGAATACAACCGCGCGCGGGACCGGAACAGTTATGTCGTCGGCGATGCGCCCGGCACCGAGACGCAGTACCAGCTCCGCTTCAACGAGGCGTCGGCGGCGCTCATACGCGTTCCGCCCGACCTCGATTTCGCCGCCAACACATTCGATTACCTCGCGGGTGAATTCCCTTTCAAGCCGGAGCCGCTGCATATGCTCGGCGTAGTGAGGGCGAAACAGGGAAGGCTCGACGATGCCGAGGCGATATTCGAGCAAGTCATCTCGATGGAGCCGGGGTACACGCTCTCATACTACAACCTCGGCATCCTCCACCAGACGCGCGGCGACTGGGCCGAGGCGCGCGACGTGTTCATGCAGTGCCTCAACCTGCTCAGCGATGACGAGAACCGCGAAATCGTCTCCGAGCACATACATCAGGTCAAAGCAAAACTCGGCGAGCTGAGTTGACGGAAATAACGACGGATGGTTGACTGTGTGTGGCTACGTTTTATTCTCGCATTTTCGATTCATCCTTTTTCCGGCTTCATCGATATTAATTAAGATAAATGTAGCAATTGGATAGGCATTTCCTGTACAATGCATCTCGGCCGGTTGCTAATCGAGAGGCAACGGCTTATAATGCCGTTTTCGTTTTCGAGAGGGCGGCCGGATGGATAACGCTTGATGGATGGGATGATACAACGCATACTGGTCACGGGTGGAGCCGGATACCTTGGAAGCACGCTCGTACGGGATCTCATACGCTATGGCTTCGACGTCACCGTGGCCGACAACCTCATGTACTCGACCGACAGCCTGCTCGGACTGACGGCTGAACCGTCGTTCATGTGCGAAGTCATCGACATACGGCGCTCCGAGCTTCTCTACCCCGTGCTCGATGAAATCGACGCGGTCATACATCTCGCCGCCATCGTGGGCGACCCGGCCTGCAAGCGTAAACAGGAGCTCGCCACCGAGACCAATCTCGAAGCCACCACGGCGCTTTTCGAGGAAGCGTGCCGCCGGGGCGTGAAGCGGTTCATCTTCGCGAGCACATGCTCTAATTACGGGGTCGCCGACCAGGATGAACTTGTCGACGAAAGCGGCGAGCTGCACCCGCTGTCGCTCTATGCCGAGACGAAAGTCGCAAGCGAGAAATTCATCCTCGGGCATCCAGCCAACGGGACATCGGCGACGGTGCTGCGTTTTTCGACCATCTACGGTTTGTCCCACCGCAACAGGTTCGACCTCACGATCAACCAGTTCGTCAAGGAAGCCGTGTTCGACGGGCACATCGAAATCTGGGGCCAGCAGCACTGGCGGCCGTATATCCATGTGAAGGACGCGAGCCGCGCCATACACAAGGTACTCGAAGCCGACGAGAAACTCGTCACGAGGCAGGTATTCAACGTAGGCGACGATACACAGAATTTCCAGAAGAAGACCATCGCCAAGTATATCGACAAGCACATTCCCGGCGTCGAATTCACCTTCGTCCCCCTGGAGGACGACCCGCGCTCATACAGGGTGAGTTTCAGGAAGATCAAGGAAACGCTCGGGTTCAATATCGAACACCGGCTCGAGGACGGCATCAGGGAGATATCCGATGCCATCGCCGGGGGGCACATCACTCATTTCGAAGGCAAAGCCTGCATCAACTGATGCTTCCCGTATACGAACCATATCTCGCCAAAGAGGAAGCCGACAACCTCGCCGAGTGCGTACGCTCCGGGTGGGTCAGCTATCTCGGTCCGTTCGTGAAGAAATTCGAATCGGATTTCCGCGACTACACGGGGACATCCAACGCGGTGGCGCTGCAATCGGGGAGCGCGGCGCTGCACCTCGCGCTCATCGTGCTCGGAATCGGCGGGGGGGATGAGGTGCTCATCCCCGACCTGTCGTTCGCGGCGAGCGCGTTCGCGATCAAGTATGTCGGCGCGCGCCCTGTATTTTGCGACATCGAGCGCGATACATGGAACATGGACATCGGCGACGCGCGGCGGCGGGTCACGCCGAAGACGAAAGCGATAATGCCGGTGCATCTTCTCGGGCATCCGTGCGATATGGATAAGCTTATGGCGTTCGCCGAAGAATACGGGCTTATCGTCATCGAGGATGCCGCGCAGTCGTTGGGAGCGAAATACAAGGGGCGGCATACCGGGACATCCGGCCACGCGGGATGTTTCAGCTTCAACGGCAACAAGCTCGTTACAAGCGGCGGGGGTGGGATGCTCGTTTTCCGCGACGACGCCTTATCGCGTCGCGCATTCCATCTCAGCACGCAGGCGAAGGAATCGGGGGGGCGTTTCGTGCATGGGCAGATCGGATACAATTATCGCATGACCAATATCCAGGCGGCGGTTGGGGTGGCGCAGTTCGCGAGGGTAGACAAGGTCATCGAGCGGCACCGCAAGCGCAGCGCCATGTATAAAAAGTTATTGGGGGGGATTCCTGGGATCGAGTTTCGCATCGACGCCGGTTATGCCGAAACCAACGAGTGGATGTTTTCGCTGCTGCTGCCCAATGAAATTACCAATAAACGGGATGAGATAATACACGGGCTCGCCGGGAATGACATAATGGCCCGCCCGTTTTTCGACCCGTTCACAATGCAGCTTCCATTCCTCGAAGGGGGCGTCGTCGAGCCCCGCCCAGTCGCGCATGAAATAGCTTCGCGCGGCATCAACCTGCCGTCGAGTTACCAGATTACGGATGAGGAGATTAGCAGGGTATCCGACGCTTTCCACTCCGCTCTTAAGTAATCGGGCATTCCCATGCCGGGAACTCGATATTTCGGGACACCCTTGTCCCGGAGCCATTCCCGCTCTCCCTTCATCCGAAAATCGCATTCTACTGATATTGCCATGAATCCCTTGCAACTTGCCCCGGCTTCTATATAATAGGGGCGAGGAGTGTCGAAGAGGAAAATTTAAGGTCATTTAAAGGATATTAAGTAAAAGAGGCTTTGGCAGTTACCGCTCATAAAGGCAGGCGGCGGGAAGAATGAAGATTTGTTTCGTGGCAGATGCTAAGAACGTCCACATCCACAGGTGGGCGGAGTTCATGCATCAGAAAGGGCACGAGGTGCACGTCATAACCCACCGGGAGGATGACGTGCCCGGCGCCGAGGTGTACCACATCCGCGCGCCCCTCTCCAACTCGAAACTTCGATACATCACATCCATCCCGAAAACGAAGTGGATCATCAGGCAGATCGAGCCGGATATCGTGCACGGGCATTATGTCGCCAGTTTCGGTACGATGGCCGCGCAGGCGAGGTATTCGCCGCTGATCCTTTCGGCGTGGGGCTCGGATGTCTTCAAGTTCGGGATGCGCTCGCAGCTTCACAAGATGTGGGTGGCATCGAACTTCCGTCGCGCCGCCGCGGTCACCACGACGTCGGTGCATATGCGCGACACGCTCATCGACGAATTCGGCGTCGACCCCGATAAGATCCACACGTTCTCGTGGGGCATCGGCTCCCCGTTCTTCGAAAAATTCCATGAGGCTGAACTGGCGATGCTTCGCGACCAGTTGCGCGTTCCGCATGGGCGGACGTTCATCCTGTCGCCGCGACGTCTCGCACCGCTTTACGGCACCGACATAATCATCGAGGCGTTCAGCATGATCGCCGAGCGGTTCCCCGATGCCCACTTGCTTCTGATGAACGGCGCGGACGACAAGAGCTTCCCGGACAAGATGAACCGCCTTTCGCGGGACCTCAGCCTCGAGAAGCGGATAAGCTTCCTTCCGAAGCTGCCGTCGGACCGCGATGTCGCGAAGCTATTCGCGATGAGCGACCTTTTCATAAGCCTTCCCGAATCCGACCAGCTCGCGAGCACGATCCTCGAAGGCATGGCGTGCGGGTCAATCCCGGTCATGGCGGATTTGAAACCATATCATGAGATAGTGGAGGACGGGGTCAACGGGTTCTACGTGCATCAGCGCGACGCGGCGGGGCTTGCCGCGACACTCGACTACGTGCTCTCGGAACTGCCGTTCATGGCCGAATCGCTCCGCGAGCGTAACAGGGCGTATTGCGAATCCCACGAACGGTGGGAATCCTGCGCCGAAAAAATGCACGACCTCTATTTCCAGATAGTCGGTACGAAAGTGAATTAAAAAAGTAGGGACAGTCACCTGTTTCGCAAGCCAGGGTTACTTGGCCTATCACGTAGGGGCGAACCTTGTGTTCGCCCTGGATCTCGCTCGAAGGGGGAACGAACGGGCGAACACACAAGGTTCGCCCCTACACAAATCATCAGGAAAAATCAGGGATCCGGGTGGCACCCCTTTACAGTGCCATAATCGGCTACGCGAGCTGCACTCGGGTTTTTTCCATTCGGCTTTGTACTATGATGCACTGGAAAGGGGTGGTACTGGATATCCGAGCGGCGCCACCCCTTTCCCGCGCAATAGCCTCTGTTTATAAGTCGAGTGCGTGCTGTAAGCGCGGTAAAGGGGTGCCACCCGTATCCTATGTTTTTCTTATTGGAGAACAAGATTACTTAAAAAAGTACCATTTGTGACTGTCCCTACTTTTTTTAATACACAACCAGTGCGATTTCGTCGAGGTTGATGCGCGCGGTACGGCCGTGATTATCAGCGCCGTAGC
>CAZSPL010000250.1:0-4944 GCA_964608735.1 uncultured Planctomycetota bacterium
TACGCGATGATGCCGGGCGGATATCGTTTGCGCATATTGCTGCATGGCTCATAAATACGAGCTTTCATTTGCCTATGCTTCAGCAAAGTTATAAAATTGCCGGCAAGCTTTTTGGAGGATCGATGTCGCATTTCGAGATACTCGGATTAGATGCCCAGAGGGATGGGGGTAATGTCTATACAATGTACCAGCCGCCACGGAATATTCGCAGAGGAAACCGAGCTGCCGCATGCAGAACCCGGATTTCCGCGGAAAATACATCGATCCGGTCGTCGATGCGGGGCTCGATCTGCCATATGATGCTTTCAACGATGAAGGACAACTTTTTAAGGCAAAATATTGATAGCTCAGGCATGCAGACCTGTTATAAGTTTGTGCAAGAAAATATCAATAATTTTATATTTTCGGGAATATAATGCCAGTAAACTTTATTTTACTGGCGGCTTTTTTGCCGACAATTTTAATCATCATTTTATGCAGGATTTTCACGAAAATATTGGTAGAACTTACATGCAATTTTTAGATTTTATGCGATTTTTTACGTTTGAAGGCGGGATTGATGTTTCACGTGAAACATCGCCCGATTTTAATGTGAAATGGCCCCTGTAAACGACATCGAAAGCCTGTTTTCCAAAGCTGTTACCAAGTCCGGTCTTGATATCGGTAATGCATCAATCGCGCTTCTATCGCGGCATTGCCAGCTTCTCGTCAAGTGGAATGCGACATTCAACCTTACAGCTCTCGAAAATCCGGAGGACATTATCGACCGGCTGTACATCGATTCCCTGCTATTCAGCCTCGATCTTCCCGACAACACCGCCCGAATCCATGACATCGGCTCCGGGCCGGGCTTCCCGGGCATTCCATTGCTAATAATTCGGCCTGAAATCAGCCTGACCATCGTCGAACCAAGGCAGAAGATGCATGCCTTCTTTGCCGAAACGGCGTTCGAATTCAAGGGGAAGCCCGCTTTTGAAGCCATCCAGGCGCGATGCGACGACAACGCCTTCATCTCAGAGTATAGGGAGAAGCTCTCATGTGTCATCTCGAAAGGATTCGCCCCGCTTCCGAAAGCGCTCGCCCAGCTCGAACCGCTCATCCCAATCGGAGGATGTTATATAACCTGCGTGAACCCGGAAACCCGTCTGGAATGCGGAATCCGCGACATATTTGTCCTCGAAAGCGAGAAAACGCACATCCTTCCCCTCACAAAGAAACCGACGCGTCATCTTATTTTTCGGCGCAAATCTTGAAAATCGCTTCTATATGCGAATTAATTTTGCTATAATCCACGCGCTTTGAAACGAATAGCGCTTGTAAATCAGAAAGGCGGGGTCGGGAAAACCACAACGGCGCTTAACCTCGCCGGTTTTCTCGCCACCCGAGGTAAAAGGGTGCTCCTGATCGATCTCGACCCCCAGGGCAATGCCACAACCGGCATAGGCCTCGACAGGAACGAGATCACCATCGGCACCTATGATGTGCTCGTCGATGCCCTCACATTGCGGCGCGCGATACATGAGACCGCCATCCCCAACATCAAAGTGCTGCCATCGGACCGGAATCTCCCCGGATGCGAGATCGAGCTTACGCCGATGATCGCGCGCGAAGTCCGCTTGCGAAAGGCATTACAGGAGTGCGAGAGCGATTTCGACTATGCGCTGCTCGATTGCCCGCCATCACTCGGGCTCCTCACACTCAACGGCCTGGTCGCGGCGCAATCGCTCGTGATTCCCATCCAAGCGGAATTCTTCGCCCTCGAAGGGCTCAGCCAGTTATTGCAGACATACCACCTGGTGAAAGCCAACCTCAACCCGGGACTACGCGTGGAAGGTATCCTCATGACCATGTATGATGGACGCACCAACCTCGCGCGCCAGGTCGAGGAAGAAGTCGCCAAGTTTTTCCTTGGGAGAGAGCGGGTTTTCCATTCCAGGATACCGAGGAATATCCGCCTTGCCGAAGCGCCATCCCATGGACTGCCGATATCCCATTACGCCCCGGGGTCACTCGGAGCAATGGCATACTCGGAGCTGACCGATGAGATCCTCGAGGCCAATGAGCCGGCGGAAAAAATACAGCCGGTCGACCAAGTGCAGCCAGAGCAGTCCGAAGAGCTACGGGATGAGCCGCCGCCACGCGACATCGCGCCGACGGACCACTTGGAGTAGTTTGACAGGAGGATTCAATTGACATCGAAACAGCAACTCGGCAAAAAGCCTGAACGAGCCGCGCTCGGCAAAGGGCTCCAGGCTCTCATAGGACCGCACGACGTCACTCCCGGAGAGCGGATAGAACGTATCCCGGTTAAATCGATCCTGCCCAACCCGCGTCAGCCCAGGCGTAAATTCGACGAGAACGAGCTCCGCGACCTTGCCGAATCACTCGCCCAGCATGGACTGCTTCAGCCGATCATCGTAACGAGAAACGCCGACAACTCATGCACCCTCGTCGCCGGCGAGCGGAGGCTCATCGCAGCGAAGGCCGCGGGATGGAATGAGATCCCCGCGCTGGTCCGGGACTATGATGAGTTGAAATCATTGCAGATGGCGCTCGTGGAAAATATCCAGCGCGAAGATCTCAACGACATGGAGCTCGCCGAAGCATACCGCGATCTCGCGGAAATCCACGGTTTTACGCAGGCGGAAATTTCGCGCATGGTCGGTAAATCGCGTTCCGCCGTCACCAATACATTGCGCCTTCTCGAGCTGCCGGAGTTGATCCAAAACGGGATTATCGAAGGAAAAATTTCCGCCGGACACGCGCGCGCGCTGCTTTCGATGTCGGTCGAACGTCGCGATAAAATATATGAAAAAATCCTCAAACGCGGATTGAGCGTACGCGATGTCGAGCGGATCGCGGTGAAAATGGCGAAGGAAGATGACTGCCTGGATGACCACAAGACCGTCGATATCGACCTCGAAACACTCGCAAGGGGGCTTGAAGACAGGCTTCACAGGCGTGTCAGCATCGTCAAGAGCAGGAAGGGCGGACGCGTGTTGATTCATTTCAAGGATGATGACGATCTCAATAATTTACTTACCCGTCTCTCCAAAATATAGTAAAATGTATCCCGCAATCTGATTCGAATTGCATATTCTGTGCGTCGTTTTATCGGAGGATGATTTTTTGCAGACAACATACGTGATTATCATAGCGGCTTATCTCGGCGCTGGAATTTATTGTTTTTTCTGGATTAAGCGCGATGCCGAGTTCCGCGCGGGCCCCTGGGTCCTCCTGGGGCTGCTTTCGATACCATTCTGGCCCGTTGCATTCCTCGTATGGATGCTGATCCGCGGCGATGAACACCTCACGAGTATCGCCGCAAAGCAGACTCATCGCGACTACCAGCAATACATGCGAACCAAGAAAGACAAGGACCTGTTCACCTCATTCGATAAAATGTCCGAAATTGCCCGCGAAAAGGCCGAAAAAGAAGGCACCAGTGAACCACAGGGGGAGGAAATGCCCAAAGAAGGCGGCACTTCGCAGGATTTCAACATCGAATCGCTCATCAACAACGGCCGGCTCGATGAAGCGCTGTCCACCGCGCAGCATATGAAGAAGATCGCCCGAGGCATGGCGGATGAGGTCCGCCTGCAATTATATGACTCGTACATTGACAAAATAACCGAACTCAAAAGCATGCAGGCAGAATAGGGGCCAGGTGTGTCCGGGATGACACGGTATGGGGGATGTTTCACGTGAAACGTCATGCCCATTTCCCAAAACACAAAATTTGCTCGCTTCATTTCCGACTGAGTAAATATTGACACACTTTCCGGCATTTTTGAAAATGAACTACGTCATTTTCGCCTGAAAACACGCCGATTCTGCTCCAAAAAAGGTATGTTTTTACTGGAATATCTTAGTCAACCCGGGATAATGTAAATACTGAAAATGACGGCTGCCATTTTTATTGGATAACTACTATAACTATTTTCGAAAAAATACTATACTGACATGTCATGAGATGAGCCTTACGATGTAAAAATGCCAAGCCGTGCTGAGTGTATCAGGATTGACACAAGAAAAGGAATATATCCCCTGGAAATACCGTCCGCGACGTTTTCTCGAGCGTTACGGGTCAAGATTCCTTGCATGGCTGGTAAAAATCCTCCCCAGAAACAGCGCGCTACGTTTCGGCGATGGTCTCGCCTTCCTCGTCTGGCATCTTCTCCCGAAATTCCGGCGCCTCGCCGACCGGATGATACTCACCGCGTTCGGCGAAAAGTACAGCCCGGAAGAAAGAAAAAAAATCGCAAGGCGGGCGTATCGTAATATCGTGCGTACGCTCATCGATTTCCTGCGTTTCCCGATCCTGTCCCGCGATGACTTCCTCGCCCTGTGCGCCGGCGTCGAGGGGTGGGAACATCTCGAAAAGGCGCTCGCCGAAAGCCCCGGCGCGGTTATCGGGCTTGCGGGGCATATCGGAAGCTGGGAATATTCCGGCGCATTCCTTCCGGCGAACGGCGTCCCGCTCGCGGCGGTTGGACGCGAGCAGCGCGAGAATGCCATCACGAAACTGATAATCGAATCCCGTTCGGAGGCGGGCATCGAGCATATCCCGCGCTCGAAATACGGCAACCGCCGCCTCGTGAAATGTTTCAAGACCAGGGGAACGGTCGTCGGCCTGCTCGCCGACCAGAACGGCGGCAAAAACGGGATATTCGTGCCGTTTTTCGGGAAGATGGCATCCACGGTGCGCGGCCCGGCATTCTTCGCCCTGCGCTACAATATCCCCATCGTCCCGGTCTTCGCCGTCTGGGAGGGGCTGAAATACCGCGTAATCATCCTCGAACCGGTGGAAGTGGTGCATCACGAGGACAACGAGGAAGCCATCCGCCTGACATCCATCAACGTCCAGAAGGTCTACGAACGCATCATCAGCCAGTACCCCGACCAGTGGATGTGGGTCCACGACCGCTGGAAAACAAGACCGCC
>CAZSPL010000251.1:0-4901 GCA_964608735.1 uncultured Planctomycetota bacterium
GGCCGTTGTCCTGGTGAAGCTCGACATCGCCGGTCAGCAGGGCATAGTCGATATCGCGCTCGAAGTGAAGCACCTCGCATTCGATATACTTGTCAACCTGCTCGATGCGCACGCCGTTGTGCAAGTCGCCGATTTTATTACCCCAGTCATATTCAGCTTCGGTACAGGTAATGTGCGTCTGCTTCTTCTTGAGAGCGCGCTCGATCTTATCGCGCTTGGGGGCATCGTCGGGAAGCTTCTCCAGTTCGTCCTCGGTATTGGCATAGCGGATTATATCGACCGGACCGTAAAGGTTGGCGATTTTCTTTTCAAAGAATGTCTCGAGCTCGTCGCATCGAAGCTCGCCGTCGTCATTGTGCGCATAAACCCCGGTATCGCCGAAGAACCGCGCCCAGTCTTCCTCTCGGTTGATGATGGCTTCGTCGCTTTCGATGATGTTGTCTTTATACTGGATGCGCACGTGACCGTGAAGTTCGGTGATGTTTTTCTGCCTGTCATTGTCGATGATGTCGGCATAGACAAGGGTAAATTTCTTCTCGCCGAGCACGGTCTGGAGCAGATCTTCGCCGATAATTGGCGGCAGTATGAACCTCTGTCCGGCCCTGCTCGACGCGGCCCGCGCTTCTTCATCCTGGCCGACCGGCTCGCTTAGCGAGGGAAGCTTGAGCCCCGACGGCGGCAGCGGAATCGCTCCGCCCGGCCCTGTGGCCATCGGGTGGTCCGGGGATGAACCGGCACCGGAAGGCGGGGGCAGCATGGGGAGCGCGGAGGTCGGTCCCGGAGTCGCAAGTCCCGGCGCACCCATTGTGCCATCGGCACTGAATGGTGTGAACATCCCCGATTCATCAGAGCTTCCCGGCGGCAGAGATGGCGGAATGGGCTGTCCCGGAATGGGCATGCCGGACATACCGTCCTGACGGTCGCCGAACTGGGGCGGTGGTACCTGCAGTGGAACTTGAACCGGTGGGGGTTCCCCGGAGCCGCCTTGCGGGATGCCTGGACCGTGCACGTATGGAACTTCCGGCACATCTACAGGGGGAGGTGGTTGCCCCTGGAATGGAGCTTGCAAATCAGGCTGGGTCGCGGCGCTTTCTTCACCCGGAATTCCGCCGGCTCCCGGCTTCGGGGCCGCGAAATAGCCGATGACCGCGATAATCGCGATAACTATTAATAGAATGATTATTTTCCAGTACAGCTTCACTCGATATCAGTTCGACTCTTCGGAGCCGCCGTTCCCCTGCTCCTCGCTATTCTCCTGCCCGATGATCTCAGGGGTGGGTTCGACGATGGGCTCGGGCTTTTCCTGCTCGATGCCGGCGCGTTCTTTTTCCCACTCATCGAGGTCATCTTCGTATTCTTCCGGTATCAGCACACGCGCCTGGCTCTGGGCGCCTTCGACGAGGTAATTTTCGAGGTTCAGATCCATGGTGAGCTTGTCGGCGAGCATCCATTCCCCATCTTCATTCTTGAACTGGACATCATCGAACATCACCATGGTTTCATCGGCGTCGTTATATTCGACCCGTTGTCCGCGCACCTTCTGTTTCTTCTGTTCGAACAGGACATTGCCCCATCCGAACGACCAGTCCGATTCGGTGTAGCTCAGGGCGGAGTTGGAAAAGATCGTGGTCGGTTTCTGCGCATCCTCGCGGGCATCCGGGTCCTTGATATCTTCGAGTATCCCATGCTCCCCCAGCCACTCCCCGCTGAACTGCCGGGTGACGACATCGCCGTAAGCCACCATGATGCCCATCACGTCGGAATAGGTCAGGTTGTCGGAGACGATTTCCTTTTCATTCTGCCAGCCGTGGACGTTGCCCCATGCATCGACGATCTCCACATCCCAGAAGTAATTCATATAGTTGGCATCGACCCAGGTGTACTCGCTGGTGATCGCCTTGCCGACCTTGCCCCGCGGTGGACGCTCCTCATCCTTCAGGTTGACCGCTTCGAAACGGACATCGCCGCGCGCTTTCATCTTTTTCTCGTCGAGATATATCTCCATGAAATCGCACCAGATTTTTTTCTTCTTCTCATCCTGGTGCGCGAACACTCGTCCGGGCTGATAGTCTTCCGATTTCGTATAGCGCGATTCATCCGTGGTTTCATCGAATTCGCCGACATCGGGCCTGTCAGGCGCGACGGGCTGGAATCCTGATTCTTCCGGTCCGGGCGTTTCGGGCGGTTTCTCCCATCCCATTGCAACGTCGATAGGCTCGACCTCGACATCCGCTTCCACGGGTGCATCCTGGGCGCCGTTTGGATCCTCGCCCTCGAGGAACAGCTCATCCCTTGATTTCGCGGCCGGCTTCCACGTGCTGCGCCCGGTCAGGGGATCCCATTCGAGTTCATATTGCGGCGGACGCCCCTTCGCGTCGAGATTGTGCTTGTGTATCGCTGTCTTCGTCACCTGCGGGTAGCATCGCAAGTATTTCGTTTCCTTGTTGTAAAAAAGATATTCGCATTCGATAGTGATGCCCTTCTTCGCCTTCTTTCGTTCCTCGATGCTTTCGAGCGAGAAGACTTCTTCCTTCGTGACGAAGCTTTCCTTTTCAAGGCCGACTACAAAAAGCTCCACGTTGCCGACGAATTCCAGCACCACCAGGTCCTTATCGGAATAGAGTGCGTCGGCGGTGACCTGGTTCTCCTCAACCCACAACGTAAGAGGCCTGGGGCATTCTATCATTTCATGTTTTTCATCCCAGATCATCTCGTCGGTTTCCAGGCGGGTTGTTTCATCGGCGCTGCGGCATACGACATTCCCCCTGAGGATCAGCTTCTCGCGGCTCTTGTCCCAGTACCCGGCGTCGCCCGATGCGTAGAGGTTGGGCTCGCCCTCCTTGTAGAATGTCATCTCGTAAACCCTGTCAACCGTCGATTCCTGCGTCTCCTTGACTTCCACGGCCTTCAGCCCTTTGAGCCGCCAGATGAGAGCACCTTCGCGATAGCCATATGCTATCGGCTCGGTGACCTCGGTCTTCTCGAGTTCATCTTCGGCTGATGTTAGTGTCTCGTCCTTGACGCGGACGGCCTGGACGGTGCTGACCCATACGAGCCATCCGAGCACGCCGATGACGGCAAGACCGATAAGGCCCTTCTTCAGGCCCGCGAAGTACGCGCTATTCAAGAACGAGAAAATCAAGCTCGGTCAGTACACCTCCTGAGCTCATATGTCTCCTATATAATGATAATCTTTTCCGGCGGTAAGTTGACGGTATTCGGACGATATTACCGATTAATGACGAAATATAGACCTGATGAGTATCTATTCTCTTCCCGCCGCGCGTTATCTCCCCGCTATCGCAAGCCCGGGGCTTCGTCTTGTCTCATTTTAAAGAAAAATAGGCCCGAAGGCCTATTCATTTTCAGTAAAAAAACGACTCATATCAACTGAAACTCTCAAGCGCCGTTTCTTCATTATCGAAGATCTGGAAGACCTTGTTCAGCCTTGTGAGCTCGAAGATATTTCTGACATCGGGCTGCAGGCCGAATACTCTCAGGTCGCCGTTCTTTCGATTGGTGTTCTTCAGGCCGCTGACCAGCACCCCGAGTCCCGCCGAGTCCATGTACGGAACATCGGCAAGGTTTATCAGCAACCAGTTATTACCCTCGTCTATCTTGGCGTTGAGGCCTTCCTTGAGGTCTGCGGCCACCCGGGCATCCAGGTCTCCTTTGACATCAACGACAAGCACATTTCCCTTGGCTGTACGATAACTGATTTCCATAACCAGCTCCCTATGTTCTGGATATAAATATATTCCAGTCAGCTTAGAAGAATGTTACTTCAAGCCGATTTTAAAGTCAACGCCGCTTACATCGAGCCCGGCATTCCGCCCATCATGTCGAACGAGAACATCTCCGGCTCGCCCGTGATCCACCCGGTGGCGTCGTCGCCCATTTCGATCAGGTCCATGGTCATATCGACGTCCTCGCCGGACTCGGTAATCTTGCCGACGAGCTTGACCATCATCAAGAGCGGGACATCCTCGTGCGAGTAGATATTCATGTCTGCGCTGGATGTATCCTTATTGAATTTGAACCACATGTGAAGCGCATCGGAGAAATTACCCGCCCTGGTGGAGATATCCTTGTATTCATATCCCCAGTCGGCGTCATCCCACATGTTCGTCAACTCTTCCTGCGCCGTCTGATCTTCCATGGCCATGTTCATCTGCTGCTCGAGCATGGGGGCCATCATCGCAAGGAAGCTCATGTCGATTTCCATCGGTGTTTCTTCATTGAGCTGGAATATAACCCTCTTGATGAATTCGAGGCCGAAAAGGTCATCGAGGAATGCTTGCGGGTCGTCCTGGGCCTCGGTCATATCATATTCTTTCATGAGTATCTGGAGCTTGAACGATTTAAACTCCTCACCCATCCCGGAATCTTCCGGGAGACCGCTGATATTATAGATGTCGGCTTCGAACCAGTAGTAGTTCTCGCCATCGATCTGCTCTTCGCCGATAAGGGCGAACCGCATGTCGGTGGCAAAGCTTTCGCCGCCGGTCGCGACCGCGAGATTGTAAATGCAGTACTGGCCGGAATCCCATGCGGTGGGCGTCATCTCGGGAACCTCGCCTACCCAGGGGGGCTGGAAATCCATCAGCCCGGCGGCCCCGGCTGAAACCGTGAAGCATAACATTAGTGCCGTAAGCAGTAGAATCACAAGAATATTTTTCATTTACTCTCTCCTTAGATGAAATAGCTTCGGAATTTTACATTATGGTCAACAGGGTGTCAAAAATGCGACAATCGCCATTCCGCGACACCCGGATTCTTTACGCATTAATCGCATCAAAAACCGAATTGTCACCATGCCTTCACCGGCATACCTAATTTATCGACCGTCGGCGCTTCTTTAAAGTTTAAAGAGTATTGAATATAGATAATTATTTTTCCCT
>CAZSPL010000252.1:0-2653 GCA_964608735.1 uncultured Planctomycetota bacterium
TGCTGATGATATTCCCGCTGTGCCTTGCGTTGTATCTCAGCCGGAAGAACCTCTACCAGACGTTCCAGATGATGTGGTTTTTCTTCATCACGTTCACGGCGTTTGGACTGACCCTTTCGCGCGGTGGATGGCTTGCGAGCTTCCTCCCGCTGCTTTTCGTACCGCTCTGGCTTCACTACAAGGGCGAGCTGAGGGTAACGAAAATCGGCGGACGCTGGGGCCAGGTGGTGCTCGGCCTGATGCTCGCCGGGTTCACCGCGACGCTCGCCGTCGTGCTGTGGGCGATGCTTTACACCCTGCTCAAGCTCGCCACTCCCGGGCTGGTGCTCGACCCGGCGATAGGGAAGGCGCTCCAGAAATGGCTGCTGGCGGGGTTGCTGGTCGTATGCGCGCTGGCGATAGTTCTCCCGGCATTGCTGAAAGGGCGATTCGGCGAAGTCAAACACAAGCCGCTCAATATTCCCGCGCGAATCCTCCTGCTGTTCGCGGTATACATCGCCTGCGCCGTGCCCATCAGCATCGCGCGCCCGGGCAAATTCCTCCGGCCCATCGTGGATAGATGGAACCAGATTCGAATCGATGATTTTTCCGCGCTCGGGCGGTTTAACTTCTACAACGCCGGATGGGATATGTTCAAGGACCATCCGGTCACCGGCACCGGTTTCGAGACATATGGATATTATTACCCGCGCTACCAGGACGACCCGAGCTATTATTCGAAGGACCCGCACAACGTCTATCTGCGCTTCATACAGGAAAGCGGCCTCATCGGCGCGGCGGTCATCGGGCTTTTCCTCTACCAGTTTTTCTCGCTGTTCAAGCGGCTCGGGAAACGCGAGCGGGAGAATAAATACGCCGTGTTCCAAATCGGGCTCGCCGCCGCCGCGATAGGGGAACTGCAGCATATGTTCCTCGATTTCGACTGGACATTCCCAATCCTTCCGATGATGGTCATAAGCTATGTCGTCATCCTGCGTAACACGTATGCGTTCATGGATGTCCCGCAAGCCGCGCCGGAAAAGGCTCGCAAGGCATCGCGCGGGAAATCCGCCACGCCTTCACCGAGGAGCCTCATCCATTACGCATCGTTCCTCGGCGCATCAATCCTCCTGCTCGTGAGCCTCGTTATAGGCATCTCCTATGTATACCAGCAGAAAGCGGATGACATCGAAACCCGCGCCTGGCTCGATAAATATTCAGAGCAGGTTATGGGAGAGGAAGCCGATTCATCCATCGGGCAGGATGAGCTCGTCGAGCGCATGATGGAGTACAACCTCGCCGCGGTGCGCGTTTTTCCATACAATCCCGATGCGCTCTTCAACCTGTTGAGCGACAATTTCAACCGCGCCGAATACTACTCGGTCGCCGCGGAATCGGATCCCGACGCGAAGGAGCAATTCAAATACCACCTCGATGAAGCGCTCAAGTATTCCGAACGGGCGTTGAAGATCGAAGGCTACGATCCCAAGGTCAATTATTATCGGGGCCAGATATTGCTGCTTGCGGCTTCGCAAGGGGGCGAGGACAGCAAGGCATTGAAGGATGAAGCGTTTGGCTATCTCAACCGGGCGCTCGAATTGAACGCCAAGAACATCCCGCTGTTTTACGTCGGCGTCGCCGATTATTATTTTCTCGACGAGCAGTATGACAAGGCGCTGGAAAAAATCACCGAGCTCGAAGAAGTCCTCAATAGCGTCCAGAGTGTCGGCGAGAGGGAACAGGACTGGATCGGCGATCTCGCCGGGCGACGCCTCGACTGGGAAGACCTGCCGTGGGTGTACCGCAAGGCGCAATGGATAAAGGGGCAGGTATATTATTACTACAAGGACTACGACAAGGCCAAGGCCGCTTTCTTCGAGGGGGCGAACACGAGGCTTCCAGGCGAGAGCGACAAGCGGATGGAGTTCGAGAATCGCCATTACAACCTCGCCTTGGCCGAGATAGCCTATTTGCAAGGGGATCTGGATACCACGAAGGAATATGCGTCGGAAGTCTACAATTCCTACGAATTCGGCACTCCGCGCGACTGGACATACAACAGGGCGTTCGAACTCGTGAACAAGGTCAGCGCGGAGAAGCGTAAAATGAATGTGCAGTCGTCCGGTGGCGATGAAGCGGGTGAGGAGTAGGATGGAGGAGCGCCTTGAATACAAGCCACTCACGATATTCATCGGCGGGCATGGCAGCGGGAAGAGCGAGCTCGCCATCAGCTTCATCCTGCTGCTGAAGGAAGCCGGCTATTCCCCGCTGCGCCTGATCGACCTCGATATCGTCAAGCCGATGTTCCGTGGTAGGACCGCGAAGAAATTCCTCGAAGGGCAGGGGATAGAGCTTCTCGCCAGCAGGTCGGCATTCAGTGATCTGCCCATGATCGGCCCCGAAATCGGCGGCGCGCTCGCGGGCGGAAGCGGATGGCATGTGGTCGATTGCGGAGGCGATGCACAGGGCGTGCGGGTGCTGAGGAGCCTGTCGGATCATTTTCAACGAAAGCCGCATGACATTTGGTATATCACCAATATCATGCGCCCGTTCAACTCGACGCGCGAGCAGGTGCTCGGCGAGGTCATCCGCCTTCAAGATGTGAGCACACTCAAGATCACGGGGCTGATAAGCAATTCGCATCTGCTCGGGCAGGAGAATATCGACTTGATAA
>CAZSPL010000252.1:2663-4881 GCA_964608735.1 uncultured Planctomycetota bacterium
AGGAAGGGGATCGAAATCACGAGAAGCGTAGCCGATGAGTTGGACATCCCGCTCCGCTTCATCGGCGTGAATGATGAATGCGGGGAACTCGGTGATGACATCACGCATGGGACGCCGCTTCTCGTCGTGAACAGGTTTATCGGCTTCAATATCGAATCGGGAGCCGATTACGGAGCCTTCGGAATATAGCTCATTCCTCTTTCATATTATTACCCGACTCTTCATCCTCCCTCGGGAAGGGAACCGTCAAGCCGGAATACTGCGCGAGGAACGAACGTAGATCGCGGTTGATATCCGAGAATTCGAAGTGGTGATTCGTGCATCCCTTGCGCGAGCAGAAATCGATCCGTCCGCCGGCGTCGACATCGACGCGCACCATCGGCGCGAAGCATATCTCGCAATTCTCGCTGGTTTTAAGGCTGCCTCCGCAGTGGGGGCAGTAGAACTCCACCACTTCGCCGTCCTTGATGGGGATCTCGGTCTTGACGTCGAAGCTGCCATAGCTTGAGCTGAGATAGACGTAACCCTCCCCGGCTTCGCAGATGATTTTCGTCTTGACGCTCGGGAAGTCGTCGATCCTGACCTTGTCATCCTGCAGGGATTTCCTGCAGCTGAAGCAATTCACACTTACCTGAAGCATCGTATCAGCTCCTTGTCGCGCCCCTTTCAAATAACCTTCCAGAAGCCACTACTACATTTAATATTATCACGAATAACGGCCCCGCGTTGAATGCCGCGCGGGGCGCAAGGCGTTGCGCGATTTCGCGCTTGCGTCCGCCGGGGAGTCGCCGTGACCGGCATTAATAAGCCCACACGGGAGAAAATCCAACTAAATTGTTTCGGTGTTAAATGTTACATCCCCGAATATCGGCTTGCCCGCGTTTGTGGAAATATATCGTTGCGATTTACCCATCCCGGTGATATCATGCCCGTCCCTGTGAAAAGAGTAGCAAGCCCGCACAGGGACATGGGAGCCATGTTTACATTCTATATCGCTGACAGCGTTACGATAAAAAAAAGCATATCAGGCTCAACGCCTTAAAAACTGAACTCTTGAAAGGAGATTTAACTATGTCTGATTTCGTTTCGGAATTCATGGCGAAAGTTATTGAGAAGTCTCCCGCTGAGGAAACTTTTCATCAGGCAGTTGAAGAGGTTGTAAATTCCCTCTCGCTGGTTCTCGAAAAACACCCGATCTATCGTAAAGCCAAGATCCTCGAACGCATTGTTGAGCCCGAAAGGGTCATCATGTTCAGGGTTCCGTGGCTCGACGACAAGGGCGAAGTACAGGTCAACAGGGGCTACCGCGTCGAATTCAACAGCGCAATCGGCCCCTACAAGGGCGGCCTGAGGTTCCATCCCACGGTCAACCTCGGCATCCTCAAATTCCTCGGTTTCGAGCAGGTATTCAAGAACGCCCTCACCACACTCCCGATGGGCGGCGGCAAGGGCGGCTCCGACTTCGATCCCAAGGGCAAGTCGGATAATGAAGTCATGAAATTCTGCCAGAGCTTCATGACGGAACTCTGCAGGCACATCGGGCCGAATACCGACGTACCCGCCGGTGATATCGGCGTCGGCGGACGGGAAATCGGTTTCATGTTCGGCCAGTATAAAAAGGTCAGGAACGAATTCACCGGCGTACTCACCGGTAAAGGCCTCCACTGGGGCGGAAGCCTCATCAGGCCCGAAGCCACCGGCTACGGCGCGGTATACTTCATGCAGGAAATGCTTGCCACGAAGAAGAAGGACCTCAAAGGCAAGGTCGCCCTTGTCTCCGGTTCCGGCAACGTGGCCCAGTACACCGTCGAGAAATTGCTCGACCTCGGGGCCAAGCCGATCACCCTCTCCGACTCGGCGGGATATATCGTCGATGAGGCGGGTATCGATCGCGACAAGCTCGCATGGGTTATGGAACTGAAGAACATCAGGCGGGGACGCATAAGCGAATACGCCGAAAAGTTCCCCAGCGCCAAGTATCACAAGGGCGCCGGCGTGTGGACCGTCAAGGGCGATGTGGCATTCCCATCGGCGACACAGAACGAAGTCAGCGCCGAAGATGCCAAGGCTCTTGTCGCCAACGGCTGTATCGGCGTTTCCGAAGGCGCCAACATGCCGACGGTACCGGCGGGTGTCGATGTCTTCCTCGAAGCCGGCATCCTCTACGGCCCAGGCAAGGCTGCCAACGCGGGCGGCGTGGCCACCAGCGGACTGGAAA
>CAZSPL010000253.1:0-4843 GCA_964608735.1 uncultured Planctomycetota bacterium
CGATCGGGAAGCGATAATATCATTAGACAACCGAACTTATCATACTAATTAATAGTAGTATTGCCGTTCGGATCAGTAACGCTGGTTGGATTGCCGTAATCATCATACTTAATAAAAGTTGCCTTGGGTTGTGCGTCGGGTGGATTCCCGCTCCCTGATAAGAAGCTTAGTCCTCTAACAATCTTGACGAGATTGTGATTCGTATCGTAACCATATTCATTGCCGACCAGGCCATTGTCATTTGTGAAATTTTTAGTCAGATTATGGTAGTTATCATACGCGTAGTTATACGTGTATGTGAGCGAATTGTTATCATAGGCTTGCACGGCCGTAAGGTCGTTATTGCCATCGTAAGTAAGTACGATATAATCATTTGAACTGTGCTCGACTGAATTAGGAAGTTCGATTTTTGTAAGGCGATTACTTGTCCATTCATATTCCGTCGTATTTTCAAGGGGGTCATCAAAGCCTGTAAGACATCCTTGCGTGTCATGAGTATATTCCCACTCGTACGTTTGGTCATTATTGTCGGTCGAACGGGCGTCTCGGATTATCGATACGCGGGTGCCGGAGTTATAGTTATAATATGTTGTCTGGGTTGTGCTGTCGACGACAAGATAGCTTGTCGCGAGGTCTCCTGCGCTTGATCCATAAGTATAACTCCAGGCGGTTCCGCGCATATCGGTTATTTTCGAGATGAAAGAATCATTGTTGTATTCAAAACTATAACTCATGCCATCGGGATATGTAACCTGCTCCAGTTCGCCATCATCGTTATAGCTGTAGAGCCATTTCCGGCCTATATGATCTGTCACTGATACGGCAAAATAGTACGTAGTAGAGCTTATGGTTTTGGTAGTGTAGTGGAATTTTATAAGGGTTTCTTTTGTAGCACCGGCATCGATAGAGCCTGAGACCTTGTCAATCCGATAACTCTTGGTGCTTTCACGTTCCACATAGATTCTAACTCCATTGCGATCCTCAATATATTCGAGTTGATAGAGTGTATCATCTGTAACGGGATCAAAGCATTTGAAATGATAGGTAATATGGCTGTAGGTAATCAAGTCGAACTCGTCGTCCGTTTTTGTCAGATCTGAATTGATGCCGTCTGGTGTTGTATAGAAACCTCCCGATTCAGCAAATTCGTTGCGTGCGCCGGTCGGGCTTATCTCTGTGACCTTGTTATTAACAGTATCTTCGATGAGGCAGTTTTCGAATGGACATATCCAGTATTTGCCGAATGTTCCGTAGTGGTTGTTGAAGTTGACTGTTTCCCAAGGCTCCGTAGAGTTGAATATTCTTGTGAGAGTTGGCGAAAAATTATAGTATTTAAGGGCTACGTCGGTTTGAGTAAAAATGTGGTTGAGTCCCATAGTGTTAACAAACGTTGCTCCCCCTCCAATCGCTCTTGGTGAGATTCTGAAGGATACGTAGTTCCAGAAAGGTTTAAATCCAGTGTAGAATGCCGGCATCTCAGGCCTCCTCTTGAATATCTACATTAAAGTGAGATTTTAACTGATTTTCAACAATATCCAGGTTACCATTATGCTTGCGCCTCTTGAAACGAACTTCGATTTCTGAGGCTCCCCTTTTACAGAGGAGCGTAAAGCCCTGATCAGATTCGAGAATAATCAAACCGTTATCCCTGCTTTGCTTTTCTCCTGCTGCTCCGAGCGACGAAATAGCAGAAATCAAGTCGTCATCAATGCGTGTAGGCAGGCTGAAGGTGTACTTAATGTCACCGACGCAGCTATGATGCTTATGGCGTATGATGTTCGTTATTGACGGCTCCTATATAAAGATCAAAGGCTATAATTAGAGTTATAATTCACACCAGGAATAGTGAATATGCGCCAAGCCCACATAACCCATGGTCAAATTGGATTCCCGTATGGCCATCATTCTCTCCCTGCAGTAAAATTTTATCTTTTCGGAATCGGAGCCCTTACACTAAGGCGACCCTTAATGAGTGCTCCCCATCCCATAGTTACACCATTCGATCAACCATTGACTATATAATCCTTAAAGTCGACTTTGTCAAGGGGGCGTGAAGAAATTTACATGTTTTTTTTGCTTGTTTCAGCATATAAAGCCCTACTGGCCAAAACCCGGTAAGAGAAACCATACATGGTCCTTAATCTCGAGGAAGTCGGCTTGCATCATTTCGCAGATTTGCTTGAAGACAAATCAAATCAAGCTCTTCCCGTCCATTTCCTTCGGAACCGCCACACCGAAATGCGTCAATATTGTCGGGGCCAGGTCCATTATGGACGGGGTTTCCTCCGGTATATTGAACTGCCTGTTCGCAAGCACGACCCCGCTGGTAATCCCCGGCTCTATCGTGCAATGGTCGGCCGACCATTTGCGAAGGTTGTCCTCGATGACATGCTCGGGAAATCCCCCCAGCGCCGTCTGCCAACTCACCCGGTACCCGCGCTTGAACGCCACCACCATGTCCCCGGCGTGACCTATCTCGCTTCCCGAAAACATCCGCTCGCGCACGTCGATACGGCTCACCACCGTGTCGTTCGTTGCCGGATCGACCAGCCGCGCAAACTTGTCCATTATCTCCCGGCGAATTTGCTGGTAATCCCGCCCCGGCTCGACGCTCCCGCACGATTCGCGCCCCTTCAAATTGATGTAAATCTTCCCGAGGCCGAGCGAATAGGCCCGCGACTTCTTCCAGTCGACATTCGGGAAAATATTCCCCGCATACAGATCGGTCATGCTCTTCTCGCCGGCGCTCGAACCATCGACCACGAGATACCCCTCGTTCTTCAGCCAGGTGTTGATATTCACCGCGCGACGGAATGTATTGAACCCGTGGTCGCTCATCAATATGACCAGGTCGTTCTCGTTCAGTTCCGCGAGCACCTTGCCGACGGTTTCATCGAACCTGATGAAACTCCGCTCGATGGCGTCGGCGTAACGCTTCGCCCCTTCCGGCGTATACATCGGGTGCCCCTCGTCGATATAACGCCAGAACATATGCTGGCACCGGTCGCTTCCCTCGAACACCGATATCACGAAGTCCTCGCGTCCCGACGCCACCACGTCGAGCGTGATATCCTCGAGCTTCCGGTGGAAATCGAACACCTCGGTGAGGAAATCATCCTCGTCGATGCGCCCCTCGTTCAGCCCCCATGTATCCTCGCTCCATCCGAGGGTGAAGAAATTCCCGTGCGCGCGCTGCATCTGTTTGGAAAATCCGCCCGGGTAGCTTATCGGCAGAAACGGCGATGCCGGGTCGAAATGTATCTGCGACAGATACAGCCGCACTTCCGGCGCTGTCGAACGCAGGATGAATTTCGCGATGCCCTTCACCGGCACATTCAGCGGCAGCGGGCCGAGTTTCGCCTTCACGTGGAATACGATCGGCTCCCACCCGGTGAATTTCCCGGCGGGAAGCTCGACGCGCCGGTTCCCGAATGTAAGTATCCCCTTCCCGCCGTCGATACGAAGCTCCGCGTCGAGCGCCCCGGCTTTCGGCGGGCCTTTGATTTGAAACTTCGCGACCCCATCCTCGAAACATATCGGGATATTCTCGCCGCCGAATTCGGTGGTGCATTCGCCCTGGTTCGTGCCGTAGAGCACGCTTGTGCCCCATGTCCCGCGCAGGTCCGGCACGCCCATCCCGCTGAGCATACGCCCGTTTATCTTCTCCGGCGGAAATGTGACCGGCACTCGTATCACCGCGCAACTCACCCCGGCGTCGCCGAGGATCCCCCACAATGTTCGCCCCTTGCGGTTGCAGGTTACTATCGGCTTGCGGTTCGGACGCTGGGTGACGGTGATGGCGGAAATTTTCGGCCGGTAGGTGGCGGGGTCGCGGTGCAGGAAATCAAATATGCCGTGCTTGCCGGGATTCATACCGGTAGTGAAGCTCGACCACGCCACCGGCGATTCCGCCGGGTTGGTGGTCTGCATGCGCGAATAGAAACCCCTGTCGAGCACGCGCTTGAAATTCGGCATGCGTCCCGACTTAAGCATGGGTTCGAGTATCTTCGGGTCCATCCCGTCGGAGCCGAGGACAATCACGCGTCCGGTTTTTCTTGCGGCACACATCGTTACATCAACTACACGCCAAAGGGCGATGCATCGCCCTTTACATGATTTTATCACCGATATATGCGGGTTTCAATGGGGGGATGGCGAGTCATAAGGGAATGAGTTGCGAGACTATCTATTCTGTTGGCTCTTTATCATCTCGCGATTTAGTTTGTTCTTCTCTCTTTAGTTTTTTATCTCTGCTGCTCTTAAGCTCTTCCTTCAATTCCTTTACGGTCTTGGGCTTCTTAATATCTTTCTCCGGGTCGGGAACCTCAATCTTCAGCGGCTCTCCCGCTTTCTTAATCTCTTCTTGCGGGAGGATTTGCCTTGGCACGGGATCCGGGATAAACCGGTCGGCGAATTTCAACCCGCGCACTTTCTTAAGCACATCAGGTGAGACGGGGTTAGGCCCGAAACTATGTATATTCGGCGGTCCATGGGGAAGGATATCCTCGGGCTTGGGGTAATCCGGCGACCTTCCCTTCGCCGCATCCGTCTTGATGCTCCTTGGATCAGGGGCCTCGACATAGTAAATCGCCCTGAAGCTAAATTCCATTCCCTCGGTCAGGACTTCATCGGTCTCATACTTCGGCGGGACAACCGGTTGTTTATCATATTCTTTTACTGCCTCTTCAAAAGCGTCACGATAGAGAAGCTCGGCTGCTCGTTCACGAAGCTTCTTGTCTCCTACGTACGCCTTGATACCCGCGGCGGTTGCCTTTCCTTTCCTGAAACCCGGCACTTCGAGGTTCTTCCTGAAATCATCGACAGCCTTCACGATATACTCCGC